>JBIKZM010000144.1:0-4459 GCA_044354735.1 Crocinitomicaceae bacterium | reverse complement strand
TAATTGAGGTCAGCTTGGGTAACGCGTACCCGATGAATTTTAGATTTGAGGACGTTGATGTACATAACTTATAACGCTTTGTAGCGCGGCAAAATTACATCAAAGAACCGATTCACACAACATATTGTCGATCAGGCGTACCTCGCCGCAAAAAGCAGCCACGCAACAAACTTGTGATTGCTGCCATTCTGTACATTTTTCTAGGGTAATAGGATCTACAATCTCGAGGTATTCTATCACTAAACCGGCTCGTTCGATGATCAAAATGGCCTCTTGTTTGATCTTCTCAAGCGTATTTTTACCCATGTTGTTCTGAACGAATGTAAGCGCTCTTGAAATGGAAACCGCGTTTTGTCGCTGTTCTAAAGTCAATCTTAAGTTCCTGCTGCTCATCGCTAAACCATCTTTTTGGCGCACAGTTTGGCAGCCAATGAGCTCTATTCCAAAACCGTAATGGTTATTGAGCAAGCGAATAATGGCCAATTGTTGGAAATCTTTTTGGCCAAAGTAGGCTCTCTGTGGCTGTACAAGTGTGAATAAATGATGCACGACATGTACGACGCCCTCAAAATGCCCAGGTCGGTGTGCACCCTCTAAAAGCTGCCCAATTTTACCGAGCGGCATCGGGGTAAAAGGCAAATCAGCAGGATACATTTCGCTTTCATTTGGCGCAAAAATGACCAAATTAGGCAAATGCTTGAGCAGGGCAAGATCAGCGGCAAGTGTTCTTGGATAGGCTTGTAAATCAGCATTTTGATTGAATTGCTTGGGATTTACAAAAATGGAAACAACTACCGTATCATTCTCCTGACAGGCCTGTTCTACTAATGTTAAATGACCTTGGTGCAAAGCCCCCATGGTTGGCACAAAACCAATTTGTTTTTGCTCCGCTCGCTGTTGCTCGCGCCAAATGAAAATTTCTTCTCTGGTAACAAAGGTCTGCATGGCTTCGTCTTTTCTACAGTTTCAAGCGGACAAAGCTATTGCTTTTTAGGATAGTTCATGTTTATTTCGTAATTTTGCTAGCATATTTATATAAATGGAAAAGAAGAAAATACTATTTATTTCTCAAGAAATCTTTCCTTTTTTACCCAAATCTGAAATTTCTGGAAGCGCACGTCGCATTTCTCAAGCAGTTCAAGATGCTGGTAAAGAAATCCGTGTTTTTACGCCTCGTTTTGGCGCCATCAATGAAAGACGCCACCAACTCCATGAAGTCATTCGTCTGTCGGGCCTCAACATCTCTATCGACGACCACGACCACCCGCTCATCATCAAAGTTGCTTCTATTTCAGCAGCCAGAATGCAGGTATATTTCATAGACAACGACGACTACTTCAAACGCAAAACCTGCCTTCAAGAAGAAGACGGCAAATTTCACCCAGACAACGACGAGCGCGCTATGTTCTTTTGTCGTGGGGTGTTAGAAACCGTCAAAAAACTTGGTTGGCAGCCAGACGTCATTCATTGTCATGGTTGGCTCACTGGAATTATGGCTTTGTATATCAAATACATCTTTAACAAGGATCCACATTTTAAGGAAACAAAAGTGGTTTATAGCCTCTACAACGAATCTTTTGACCAACCTTGGGACCCGCGTTTTGCAGAAAAGCTCGCTTTTGACGGCTTCCCTCAAGACCTTACCGACGCACTCAAAGACACCAGTTGCGAGAACCTCACCAAAGTGATTTTATCACATTGCGATGGCGTCAATATTGCTAGTGAAACTTTAGAGCCTCATTTACAAGCACTTTACGACGAAGCAAATATGCTTAAATTGCCTTACTTTGCCGAAGAGCATCAAGGTAAAGAATTGGCGGCTTTCTTTGATAAAGTAATCGACGCAAACGTCTTAGTCTAAGCTCATGAAAACCTTAAGCGCACTTCTGCTTTTGCTGTTGGTTGCCACGGCATGCAACAAAAAAGACACCGGTTTAGGTAAAGAAATCATCGATCCAAACGCCCTTCTCAATGGCATCACTACCGATACCTTTGAATTATATACCTACTCCATTTTGGAGGATTCTACCGAAACAAAAAACGCATCTAACGTTTTGTTGGGTTCTTACATAGACCCCAAATTCGGTAAAGTAGACGCATCAGTTTACACTGAATTGCGTTTGCCGGGCCTAAGTCCAAATTTTGGCGCTGCCGCACAAATTGTAGTCGATTCCTTTGTTTTGGCACTCGAATATGTAGGCTACTACGGGGAGCTCAGCCCTCAAACTTTTGAGGTGTATCAGCTCACTGACTCTTTGCAAAATTCTTCAGAAGTCAAATACTACCAATTTTCGACCTTGTCTGTAGCCAGCACCAATTGGGTGGCCGCAGGCCAAGGCACCATTACGCCAGACCCAATCAATGATGCTGTAGTTGCAGGCGCTGAGGTTGACCCTCAATTGCGCATTCACCTCGACACCAACCGCGCCTGGGATTTCATCAACGAGTCCACAAACAACCCAACTACATTCGCTACCAACGCAGCTTTTCAAGATTATTTCAAAGGTCTCAAAATAGCGGTAAACAACCCGAGCCAAAGCAGTGGGCAGGGTGCTATTCTCTATTTAGATATCAACAATAACCCAGCCTCCAAAATGACCATCTACTTCAGACTAGATGGCGTCAAGAAAACCTACGACCTCACTATCAATTCCAATTGTGCCGACTTCACGCACATTGACCACGAGCAAGCCAATACGCCGGTTGCCGCCCTGCTTTCCGATTCTACACTTGGGCAAAAAGCATTTTATGCACAAGCCAATAAAGTGCGTGCAATGGTCAAAATTCCTGGCCTAGACCAACTCCCAGAAAATATCATTATTCACCGTGCCGACCTCAGTTTGCCTGTTCAGTTTCAGACAGGATACCGCTACAAACCAGGTTCTCGCGTTACGGCAGCTAGTAAATTAGCCCCTACAGATATCTTTTACACATCGCTCGGCATCGCGGGTTTATATTCCGATACCAAAAAGCAATATGATTTAGATATTCGGGCCTACCTCCAATCTTTGGTCAACGGTAAACTTGAAAATACGGGCATTGTGGTTTCGCCATTATTTTTCAGGAATTCTGCAGAGCGCATTGTCTTCAATGGTGTAGAAACCAACAACAAGAAAAAGCCCAAACTCGTCGTTACCTATACAACTTATTAATTATGTGTGGAATCGTTGCATACATAGGCAAAAATGAAGCCTATCCAGTTGTCATCAAAGGACTCAAAAGATTAGAATACCGAGGCTACGACAGCTCGGGTATTGCCCTGCATCAAAATGGTGCGCTCTCCGTATACAAGCGCGTCGGAAAAGTAAGTAATCTCGAAGATTTTGCCGCTACCCAAGACCGCAGCGGTCATGCCGCAATCGGCCACACACGTTGGGCCACACACGGAGAACCTTCCGATGTCAATTCACATCCGCACACCTCAATGGACGGTAAAATTGCGCTCATCCATAACGGCATCATCGAAAACTACGATGTACTCAAACAAGAATTGGTCAAAAACGGCTATGTTTTCAAAAGCGCAACGGATACAGAGGTAGTGGTTCATTTAGTAGACTACATTCAGAAGAAAGAAAATGTATGGTTTGGCGAGGCTTTGCGCTTGGCATTGAATCACGTTGTTGGAGCCTACGCTATTGTAGCGATGTCTTCTGATTACCCGAATCGTTTGGTTGCTGCGCGCAAGAGTAGCCCGCTTGTAGTTGGCATTGGCAGCGATGGCGCTTATTATTGTGCCTCTGACGCCACACCAATTGTAGAGTACACCAAAAAAGTAGTTTACCTCAACGACGAAGAAGTAGCAGTCATTGACCTAGAAAAAGGTCTCAAAATCTATGACATCGCCGACCAACAAAAAACACCATTTTTCCAAGAACTTGAGCTCGAACTCGAGGCCTTAGAAAAAGGCGGATATGAGCATTTCATGCTCAAAGAAATCCACGAACAGCCGCGCTCCATCCAAGACTGCTTCCGCGGCCGCCTCAATTCAGAGGAGGCATGGGTTGCCCTTGGTGGTATCCGTGAATACGAGCAAAAAATGATTTCAGCCAACCGCCTCATTATTGTGGCCTGCGGTACTTCTTGGCACGCTGGTTTGGTGGGCGAATACCTCATCGAAGACCTTGCCCGTATCAATGTAGAGGTAGAATACGCAAGTGAATTCCGCTACCGCAATCCTATTCTTAGCGAGAGCGATGTCGTTATTGCCATTTCGCAGTCTGGTGAAACCGCTGATACGCTCGCGGCGCTAGAATTAGCAAAGTCAAAAGGCGCTACTATTCTGGGAATTTGCAATGTAGTGGGTTCTTCTATTGCCCGCATTACCGATGCCGGTTCTTATACGCACGCAGGACCAGAAATTGGCGTGGCTTCTACCAAGGCCTTTACCGCACAAGTAACAGTTCTAACGCTCATGGCGCTTTCTTTGGCTCATAAAAAAGGCACCATTGCAGCATCTAAA
>JBIKZM010000143.1:0-4484 GCA_044354735.1 Crocinitomicaceae bacterium | reverse complement strand
CTTGGAGGCCTTCCGCTGTTTGGATCACTTGTGTGAGCGATTCGGCAGAACAAGGACCTGAGATCAGGCATGTAAAGAGGTCCGAACGCATCTGATTTTATTTGGCGTAGCTGACAGCGCGTTTTTCGCGGATCACGGTTACTTTGACCTGCCCAGGGTAAGTCATTTCGGTCTGAATACGCTGAGATATCGTGAAAGAAAGCTCTTCAGCTCTTTGGTCCGATACTTTTTCTGCTTCTACCAAAACGCGCAACTCGCGGCCAGCTTGAATCGCGTAGGCACTGCCAACACCGTCGTAAGAGAGCGCAAGGTTTTCGAGTTCTTTGATGCGTTTGATATAGGCTTCTACGATTTCGCGGCGTGCACCTGGGCGTGCGCCAGAGATGGCATCACAAACCTGTACAATTGGCGAAATGAGTGTGGTCATTTCGATTTCGTCGTGGTGCGCACCAATAGCGTTGAGGACATCGCCTTTTTCGCCGTATTTTTCAGCGATTTTCATACCGAGGATGGCGTGTGGCAATTCTGGTTCTTCGTCTGGCACTTTACCGATATCGTGTAGTAAACCAGCGCGTTTAGCGAGTTTGACGTTCAGACCAAGCTCTGCAGCCATAATGGCACAAAGGTTGGCAACCTCACGGGAGTGTTGAAGGAGGTTTTGTCCGTAAGATGAACGGAATTTCATGCGGCCAACCATGCGCATGAGCTCTGGGTGCAGCCCGTGAATTCCGAGGTCAATGCAAGTACGGCGGCCAGTTTCTGCGATTTCTTCGTCTAATTGTTTGCGTGTTTTGGCGACAACTTCTTCGATGCGTGCAGGGTGAATACGGCCGTCAGAAACAAGTTGGTGCAAGCTCAAACGAGCGATTTCGCGGCGAACTGGGTCAAAACAAGACAAGATGATTGCCTCAGGGGTGTCGTCTACGATGATTTCAACACCGGTGGCTGCTTCTAGGGCGCGGATGTTGCGGCCTTCGCGTCCGATGATGCGTCCTTTGACTTCGTCTGATTCGATGTTAAATACCGAAACCGCGTTTTCAACGGCTTGCTCAGTGGCTACGCGTTGAATACTTTGGATGACGATTTTGCGCGCTTCTTTGTTGGCATTTAGTTTTGCCTCTTCAGTAATTTCTTTGATGGTGGCCATTGCTGCAGTACGCGCTTCGTCTGTGAGTGCTTGCATGAGGTTCTGCTTGGCGTCTTCTGGCGAGAGTTGGGCAATTTTGGAAAGCTCTGTAATTTGTTTTTGATGGATTTTGTCGAGCTCTTGGTTGCGCACATCTAGGTGCCCAGCTTTGGTTTGGTAGTCGGTCTGAACTTTTTCGAGCTCTTTTTCTTTTCTACCGATGTCTTCTAGTTTTTGATTGAGTGTTTTTTCTTTTGCTTTGAAACGATCTTCACCAGATACCATGCGGCGCTCGCGCTCTTTAATGGCTTCTTCATGCTCTTCTTTTTGCTTGAAAAAACGCTCTTTGGCTTGCAGTGCACGCTCTTTTTGTATTGTATCTGCCTTTGATTCGGCTTCACTGATGATGCGCTCTGCGTCCTTTTTAAGGATGCTTTTTTGGAGGATAAAACCGGCAACACCGCCGCCGAGTAATCCTATTAATAACCATACGATATCCATTCTACTGACATTTGTAGTCGGGAGAGGTGGGCACTGGAAAGTTATTGAACGTTGCTCAAGTCTTGTCTGAGGGCTTCAAGTGCCGCTTCGATGTCGGCATAATTCGGCTCTTTTACAGTTGGTTTTGCTTCGGCTTTTGCTTTGGTAAGCAATTGTAGGGCCGTCATTGCCAATAAATCTTGGTTATCGTTAACTGCATAGTTTTTGCGTAGCAAATCAATGGCTTTATTGATTTCGGCAGCTGCAGCCGTAACGGCTTCTGCCTCAGCTTCTGGTACATTTAACGGGTAACTGCGACCAGCGATATTGATTTTAAGAGCTACTTTACTCATTTAGGCTTGCTTGAGCTTATCTATACAGAATTCAATTTCTTTCACAAGTGCGTCGATTTCCTCTGCGTTGCGACTGCTTGTTGCAACAGGAACCTCTACGACTTTGTTTTGGGCCTCCGCCAATGATACATTGAGTGCTTCAATAGTGGCTTCTAGTTGCTTTACTTGGGCTTGTTCAGCTTGATAAAGCGCTTGGATACGGCGCAGTTCATCTTGAAACTCTTCGTGCTGAGCACGTTCGGTTTTCAGTTCAGCTGCAATTTGCAAGCTGCGGGAGCGGATATCTTCTATGAGCGTAATGAGGTTCTCAGTCATGTTAAGCGTCGACTTTGTACAAAGTTAACAAGCATTCGTTTACATCCTGCAAAAATCAGGAAGGTTTTTCTATTTTTTCTTGAGTAGTTTTGAAGATGCTCAAGTACACCCTTTGTTACGCGTTGTTTTTTTCTCATTTCGGAGCAGCGCAAATTTTAAATTGTGATACCATTTGGATGCTTCCCATGACCTCACCTGTCGAACTCAGCGCAGGTTTTGGAGATTTACGCCCCAATCATTTCCATATGGGTATTGATATCCGGACCGCAGGCCAGGTCAATTTGCCCATTTTTGCTATAGGTGATGGCTATGTTTCTCGCATGAAAGTATCGTCCGTGGGCTACGGCTGGGTACTTTATATCGATCATCCGAACGGCTACACTTCTGTTTACGCGCACTGCAATCGTTTTGCTGAGCGCATTCAAAAAGTATATTTAGATACCTCTTGTATGCTCCAAAATAATGAAATTGACATCTTGCTGCCGCCAAACAAAATACAGGTTCAAAAAGGAGAGCAAATTGCATTCTCTGGCAATACAGGTGGGTCGAGCGGGCCACATTTGCATTTTGAGTTGCGCGACACCAAAACAGAACACGCACTCAACCCACTTTTGCACGGCTTCAGAGTTAGCGATTCAGGCCAGCCAATTTTGAGCGGTATCCGCATCTATGCACTTGATCTGAATGGCTATGAAGTACCGACCAAATCAATTTTAGTGCTGCCCCAGCAAAAAAACAGCAAGACGATCCTTCCTCCAGGATTTTTAAGAGAAGGAGAGCAGATTGGTATGGCCATTCATGTAGACGACTACTTTTCAAAAGGGGGCAGGGTCCTCGGTTTGTTCAGCGCCGAAGTATGGACAGAAAAAGAAGGACATTTTGCCTTCGAGCTCGATGAAATTTCCTTTGACGCAGCGCGTTACATTAATGCGCATCACGATTTTGCTTATGCGCAATTGACCAAGAAAAAATTTCAGAAAATATTCAGGGCACCATCCAATCCGCTGGGTATTTACCCTTATGCGGGCACTGGTTCTTTTCAATTGGGGGCTGCCGACAGCACGCACTTCTCCATCATGCTGCGCGACGTCAATGGCAATGAAACCCAACATGAACTTTGGGTCGTTTATCCACATCCAAAAATACCTGCAAAAAACGCTTACAATGCACAAAGTCATTGGTTGCCCAATGAGGCCTACACATACGAATCAGGGTTATGGAACCTACAAATCGATTCTTTTACCTTTTTTGAACCCGTGAAAAAAAGCATGGATTTGGCCGCCAAGCGCATCGCGTCCGGTCAGGTGCAAATTGCACGCCCAGTGCACATCAGTTACCAATTCAAAGACAGCGCTGCTGCTGCGCGGTATATCATCACGATGAATGGCTCGCCGCTTTCAACCAGCCGTGCAGCAGGTAAGGTCAGTGCAGATACAAAGACGCTGGGTACATTTGGTTTGCGCAAAGATGAAATAGCACCTACGGTTCAAAATCAGGCCAATAACAAATTGGATAGTCTCAACAATGGCGCCTGGACCTGGATACTCAAAGATGACTTTTCTGGTGTAGCATCATATGCCTGTTGGCAAAACGGCAAGTGGATTCCTGCGTATTTTGACGCAAAAAACCAGCAATTGCGCGCGCAATTTGAGGTGCCGTTTTTACCCGGAACGCTTATAGAATTAAAGCTTAGAGATGCGGCAGGCAACGAACGCGTGGTTCAGAGCAGCACGCCGTTGGCACCTTTTAAATAAATAGGGCTGCAATAAGCAAGGTCTTCAAAAGCTTGTTTTTCAAATAATTGAGCGGCAATTTGTGCTTGAAATTTTGCGCAAAGTGCTTGTTCTATCCATTGAATGGACGGATTGGTCCAAAATGTTTTTGCTTTCTGATGGGCATCGCCAACAACTATAATTGAAGCAAAATCAGTAATGGTCGTGTTTTCAAGTAGGGCGCACTGAAGATTTAGAATGGAATTACCTTGTGCATCAAAGGCTTGTAAATACACTTCTGTTCTGCGGGCATCGAGTAAAGCATACACATGGGCGCCAGCCGTTAAACCCTTTTCTTTGGCAATTTGAAACAGAATTTGGTGGGTAGGGATGGCGAGTAGTGGAATTTGCAAGGCAAAACAAAGGCCTTTAGCAGTGGAAAGACCAATGCGCAAACCAGTGTAAGAACCTGGCCCTGAACTATAACTGATTGCTGTG
>JBIKZM010000142.1:0-4524 GCA_044354735.1 Crocinitomicaceae bacterium | reverse complement strand
ATCGGAACAGTAATGCCTGCAGCTCTGCACGCGGCCACGAAATCAAAGTATTTTTGATTGTCAAAAAACATTTGCGTGACCAGATAACTTGCGCCTGCATCTACTTTTGCTTTGAGATAGTGTAAGTCTGTCTCGAGGTTCATGGCCTCAAAATGTTTTTCAGGGTATGCAGAAGCGCCAATACAAAAATGAGTCGGGTCTTGTCCTTGACCTTCGGTAAAGTAAGAACCGTCGTTCATGCCCTGTACTTGATTGATCAGCTCTACCGCATAAGCGTGCCCCTCAGGGTGAGCTCTGAAGTTAGCTTCTGACTTCACGGCATCGCCTCGCAAGGCTAAAACGTTGTCTATGCCTAAAAAATGGAGGTCGATGAGTGCGTTTTCAGTTTCTTCTTTACTGAAACCACCGCAGATAAGGTGAGGAATGGCATCTACATCGTATTTATGCATGATAGCTGCGCAAATACCAACTGTGCCAGGGCGTTTGCGTACTGCTTTTTTCTCGAGTAAGCCGTGCTCGCGCTCGATATATACAAATTCTTCTCTGTGATAAGTTACATTGATGAATTTGGGCTTGAATTCCATGAGCGGATCAATACCTTCATAAATAGAAGCAATGCTTTTCCCCTTAAGTGGAGGTAAAATTTCGAACGAAAATAGGGTGTCTTTGGCAGCAGCCAAGTGATCGGTAACCTTCATAATTTTAATTAGCGTACAAAGATAAGTGATTGCTCAAGAATATCCGTTTTATAGACGATCCAAAGCCGAAATAATAACTTTCGCGGCTAAATCCCAATCTTCTTGACCTAAATTCAGAGGTGGAGAAAGCCTAAAGCTGTAAGGATGTGATAAAAACCAAAATGTGAGCATGCCGTCCTCAAGGCAATATTTCACTACTTTTTCGACTTCTTCTGCGGTCGCTAAATCAAAGGCAAACATGGCGCCCACACGGCGGTGTGCACACACAGCCGGATGCGCAGCTATTTGTGTGGCAAAAGCAGCAGCCCGCTCTTCGAGCAAGTGCCAGTCAATTTCGCTGCGCAAGACCTCCACAGTTGCCGCCGCAGCAGCACACACCATGGGGTGCCCCCCAAAGGTGGTGATGTGCCCGAGCATGGGCGCATGCGTAAAAAGTTGCAAGTGCTGCTGCGCAGCTACAAGTGCACCAATTGGCATGCCGCCACCGAGCGCCTTGCCTAACGTGAGTACATCGGGCACAACGTCAAATTGTTCAAATGCAAACATGCTGCCAGCGCGGCCCATGCCGCATTGGATTTCATCAAAAATAAGCAAGGCGCCTACTTCGGTGCAACGCGCGCGCAGCGCTTGCATGAAGGCGGCCGAAGGCCGCCGTACGCCCGCATCACCTTGAATCGTTTCAATGATCACTCCAGCCGTTCGGGTCGTGATTTGTTCAAGTGCTTGTATGTCATTGTGCGGCAAAAACCGTACATCGGGCAAGAGAGGGCGAAAGGCAATCTTTTTGACTTCGTTGGCGGAAACGCTCATGGCGCCATGCGTGCTGCCATGGTAACTTCCCTTGAATGCGACTAGCTCTGTACGGCCAGTTACGCGTTTGGCGAGCTTGAGTGCTGCTTCAATGGCTTCTGTTCCGGAATTTACCACATAGACACCATCTAAAGAAGACGGCAACACACGCAATAACTGCCGCACTAAATTTTGCTGGGCATCTTGGATAAATTCGCCATAGACCATTACGTGCAAGTGCTTTTCTAATTGCGCACTGAGCGCCGCCACCACTTTTGGATGTCGATGCCCAATATTATTGACCGCCACACCTGCAATCATGTCGAGATACGCTTTTCCGTTTTTATCGTAGATATAGGCACCTTCTGCTCTGTCTACTTCAATCAAAAAAGGAAAAGGACTCGTTTGACCCAAATGGTCTAGAAAAAATCGGCTTTGATTGGTCATTTTTTGGGTTGCAAGAGCGGTAAAATGGGTTTGCCCGTCATGGAGCCCGGACGCTGTAGGTTCAGCATATGAACAAGTGTCGCGGAGATATCCGTAATTTGAATGGGTTCATAAAGGGAAAGCCCCTGAGGAATTCCTTTTCCATACCACAAAAGCGGCACGTGGGTGTCATAATTAAACGCAGATCCATGAGAAGTTCCTTGATGCGCTTTGGGCTCGTCGTGGTCTTTGGCTAGATAGCCAGGCTGCAACAAGAAGATCACTTCTCCGCTTCTGCTCGGGTCGTAACCATTGCGCAAAAGCTCGCCCCAATAGTCAGTGCTTGCCGAACCCGATTGCAATTGTTCACGCGTCAGGACGGTCTTGACTTCTGGCCATTTGCGCAATTCGGCAGCAGCAAAGTTGGCTACCTCATCGATATCGAGCTTTAAGGAATCAATTTTTTGGATATTTAAGTAGATATTTTGATTGGTCTCGTGTTCGAGCAAATCGGCGTTGTATTTCATAATGAAGTCGTCTCTGAGCACCTGCAAGCGGTCATGCATGAAAAAATACCCACCCGGAAGCATCATCTTGACCAACATTTCTGGAACTGGCACCACCGCGTGATCAGCCGTCAGGAACAGCACAAAACCTTCTTTGCCATAACGCGTCTCTAAACTGGCAAACAAGCGCTGCAGCTCGCGGTCTAAGCGCGCATACATATCCTCTAGTTCTCTCGAATAGGGACCAAAGGCATGCCCTGCAATATCTGGCGTAGAATAAGAAATACACAGAAAGTCAGTAAACTGATCTTGACCTAAATTTTCTTGCTCGAGTGCTGCTAGCGCAAAGTCGGTGAGTACTTCGTTTGCCTGCGGTGAAATCGTAAACAAAGATGTTGCCGAAGCACCCGCGGCAATCATCGCTGGAAGGTCATAAGGGAAAGTAGCACTTGTTTTGCCAGTGAGCACCACTTCATATGGGCTTTCATCGCTCATTAAATAAGTGCTTTCAGGCAAGAGCAAACGCCAACTGCGCAAATCTTTGGCGGGGTCAAATTTGGCATTGAAACGCTCCACCCAAATTGGCAAGGCTTGTTTGTAGAACGTACTTGTTACAAAATCACCAGATTGGTAATCAAACCAATAGCTGCCGTCTGACAAGTGCCCGCCGGGTAAAATGGCACTGCGGTCTTTGAGAGAAAGCGAAATGACTTTAGATTTGGGCGAAGCCAACTTGAGCTGATCAGTGATAGTATAGCTCAGTAAATTCATAGGAGAAGCCTGCCCACCGCTTGCACTTCCTACCGTTTGGTAACGCTCGTCGGATACGCTCGTCACTGTTTTTTGCTTGTCGCGGACATACCAATCGTTGCCTACGATGCCATGATCAGAAGGTGTTGCGCCCGTATAGATAGAGGCATGGCCCGGAGCAGTGTAGGTCGGGACGTAATTGTACTGTGTATTTCGGCAGTTGGTGCCTTTGGTGAGTAAGCGATTGAAACCGCCCGTGGTGTAGAGGTGCTGATAACGATAGAGGTAGTCATAACACATTTGATCGATAACGATACCGACCATGATTTTGGGTTGCGGATTTGTCTTTTGCGCAAAAACAGATCCGAAAAAAACCAAGGCAATGACACTTTGTAAGATAACTTTTTTCATAGTTCAAAATTACGCATTCCATTTTGGCTATACCAAGCAACTTTTTAACGAAATTTACGTCATAAGCGAAATTTAACCTTTCACCATGAAACAACTTTTACCTTTTCTCTTGCTCACGCTCAGCTTATTTAGCTTCAACAACATACGTGCGCAGTTTGTTGTCAATGTCATTACTGTAGACTGCAGCAGCCCTGCAGCATGCGACGGTTACGCCATGATTGACTCCTCTAACACCATGAATTTCACCGCAGTAAGTTGGTATATGAATGGCACCCTCCTCCAAAACGGTGGCAATGCCATCTACAACCTTTGTGCTGGGAACTACACCGTCAATGCCACGGGCAGCGGAATGGTCTTTACCTCACTATTCACCATTGGCACAAGCACACCCAATCCTTGTGCTAACTTCGGTGTGAACCTGGTATCAACTCCAACAAGTATTCAAACTGCTTGTGACGGATCCATTTCAGCGCTTGTATATGGGGGTTCTGCTCCTTACAGCTATGCTTGGAACATGGGTGGTGGCATGACCACTTCAATCCTATCAAACCTTTGTGTTGGAACTTATTCAGTAACTGTAACCGATGCCAATGGCTGCAACTGGAACGGCGCCGGCAATGTATTTTACGACTCCACAACAACCAACCCTTGTGCAGGTTTTTTTCCTACAGTAACAGTTACTGATTGCAGCGCACCAGGTGCTTGCGATGGAGCAATAGATATCTCTTGTGCAACATGTGCTCCTTTTTACGTGATGTGGAGCCAAGGTTCTACAACATATGGCATCAACAATTTGTGTGAAGGTTATTACGACGCTGTTGTAACAGATATCAATGGTTGCTCTTTCAGTACCTCACAATTTGTGGGTTACAACAGTAGCGGCAACATCGACAGCATCAATGTGGTTGGTACGCTTGCTACGGGTGGTAACATCACCGGCACGC
>JBIKZM010000141.1:0-4543 GCA_044354735.1 Crocinitomicaceae bacterium | reverse complement strand
TGCTTCTAACTTCCCAGGTATAGAAGATATCAACCAAGACAACAACCTTTCGGAGTCTGAAGCGTATTTCCAATACCGCGTCAGTTTGCGTCCCAATGACCTTCAAAATGTTGGCAGCAACTTCATTACCAACAAACAAGTATATCAAAACGGCACCAAAACAGAAACTTGGTACCAATTCAAAGTGCCTATCCGCGACTTCGAGAACCGCATCAACGGTATCCAAGATTTCCGCTCCATTCGTTTCATGCGCATGTACATGAAAGGTTTTGACGAGCCCGTCGTATTGCGTTTTGCGCGTCTAGAATTTGTGCGCGGCGAGTGGCGTCGTTATTTCCAAGACCTCACTCAACCTGGCTTAAGTGTCCAGACCGACCCTAACCTGACGTCGTTCAACATTGCTGCACTCAATATCGAAGAAAATGCACAGCGCGAGCCGATCAACTATGTTGTTCCTCCAGGTATCGACAGAGAAATTGATCCTTCTCAGGTGTATCAGCGCCAAATGAACGAGCAATCTTTGGTGCTCGAAGTTTGTAATTTGCAAGATGGCGACGCGCGTGCTGCATACCGCAACGTGCAATTTGACGTGAGAACTTATAAGAAACTCAAAATGTTTGTGCACGCTGAGTCTGTTGTGCAAAACCAACTCAAAGACAACGAACTCACCATGTTTGTGCGCCTGGGTACGGACTACGTAGACAACTATTACGAATACGAACTCCCGATGAAAGTAACGGATTGGGACGCCACCAACCCCGATCTCATTTGGCCAGCAGCCAACAATATCGAAATCGAATTTGACCGCTTATTGGCACTCAAAATGGAACGCAATACCAAACTAGAAGAAGGCGTTCCGGGTGTGTCGAGCATAGTAGAATACGAAAAAGCAGACCCCAATAACCCCAATAACCGCATCAAGGTAAAAGGAAGCCCGAACTTACAAGGCATCAAAACAATCATGATTGGCGTTCGAAATCCTTCGAAATCTGATCCAGACAACACGTGGGGGCCCGACAACGGCGATGCCGAATGTGTGAACGTATGGGTCAATGAAATGCGCCTTACAGATTTCGTGAGTGACGGCGGCTCTGCTGCCGTTGGCCAGATGCAGTTGCAGCTGGCAGATTTCGCTACGGTCCAAGCGGCGGGCAATTATTCTGGCATCAACTGGGGTGCTGTGGACAGCCGTTTGCAAGATCGCCAACGCAACCAGCGCATGGGCGCCGACATCAGCACCACCATGCAACTTGGTCAGTTCTTTGGCAAGCAGGCACGGGTTTCTCTTCCGTTCTACTACGGCTATTCCATCGGCTTGATCAACCCAGAATACGATCCATTCAATCCCGATATCAAGCTTTCCAACTACGATTTAGCAACACGCAAAGAACGCATGCGCCTAGGTCAAGACTTCACCGAACGCCGCTCTTACAACTTCACCAATGTGCGCAAAGAGGCCAAAGCTGGTACCAAACCGCAATTCTGGAGCGTCTCCAATTGGTCGGCAACCTATGCCTTTGCCGAAAACACGAAGCGCGACTTCAACATCAAGTCCGACATGACGCGCACCTGGACAGGCGCCCTCAATTACAACTACACCTTTGCAGGCAAACCATGGGAGCCTTTCAAAAAATGGCAACCTGCCCAGAAAAATCCATGGCTCAAACCGCTCAAAGATTTCAACCTTTACTATTTGCCAAAAAACATCACATTCACCAACGATTATTCGCGCATCTACAACGAAAGACAAGTACGCAATATCATTGTTCCCGAATACGATTTTGACCCCATTTACCTGAAGCGTTTTGATTGGAACCGCAATTATCAAGTGGGTTATGATGTCACTAAAACACTCAAAACCACCTTTTCAGCCAATAACCGCTCTATATTCGAAGAGGGCAACAACGGCGTAGACCGCCGCACCAACCCAGAAGGTTACCAAGAATTCATGGACACCATTCGCTCGCAAATAAGCACCTTTGGCCGTACCATGGATTACACACACAACTATTCAATCAGTTACACCCTTCCATTTGACAAGCTACCGATCACCAATTGGTTGTCTTCAAATATCAAATATGCAGGTACCTACAATTGGCAGCGCGCACCACTCGGGCAAGCTGAATTCGGCAATACCATTCAGAATACTCGCTCGATCAACATGACTGCGCAGGGTAATTTAGTCACGCTCTATAACCAAATTCCATATTTCAAACGCGTACTTTCTGACGGAAAAGGCGCCAAGACCAACACCCCAAAAACGGGAGCGGGCGGTGCACAGCCCGGTAAAGGAGGCCCGCCAAAGAAAGCCGAATTCAAGCCGAAAAAACCGCTCGAAGAAATGAACGAGAAGGAGCGCAAAGAATACGACCGCCAACTTGCTAAATTTGAACGCAAACAAGCGCGTGAAGAGGAGCTCAAAGCCAAAGCAAGCGAACCAATCAATCCTGTTCTTGGCACCTTGGCACGCCTTGTCATGACCGTCCGGAATGTTTCCGGAACATACACGCTCTCTGACGGAACAATGTTACCCGGATACAACCAAGAGTCAAGTGTACTCGGCATGAACGGCAGTGCTTTTGGGCTTGCGCCTTTTGTCTTTGGCAAGCAAGGTTACGATGTTTTTGGAAGAGAAACAGGCTACCACGTTGGCGACTTCGCCCGCGACAACAACTGGTTGGTTCAAAACGAAAACATCAATAAGCAGTTTATGGTCAATCACACGGCCAACCTGCAGCTCAAAGCAACTTTAGAGCCCTTCAAAGACCTCAACATCAACCTCAACGCTTCGCGCAACTACAGCACCCAAGCAGGCGAATTTTACCGTTGGAATCCAAGCTCATCAGCGTTTGAATCTCAAAGCCGTTTTGAAAGCAGTACGCTCACGTACACCACCATTTCTTGGGGAACAGCCTTTGCCAAAATGGACAGCTCCTTCCGCTCACCTATCTTCCAACAAATGATGGCCAACAGCCAGCAAGTTTCTCAACTCATTGGCAGTGGTAATGCCAACTCAAGCTCTTTACCAAACGGGTACTTCGAGGGCTATTCTGTAAGCCAACAAGAAGTCGTGATTGGTTCTTTCTTAACGGCCTATACCAATTCGCCTATCGATAACAAAACCATCAATCCGCGCAGCAATTTGCCATTGCCCAACTGGACCATCAACTATGCCGGCCTCAGCAAGTTTGACTTTGCTAAAGATATCGTGAAATCATTCAAACTCAACCATGGCTATTCTTCTTCGGTATCAGTCAACGGCATGCAGACCAACCTCAACGCCACCCTAGACGCCAATGGTTCGCCAACTGCCCTAGACCTCAACAACAACTTCATTGCACCAATTCAAGTGCAGAACATCACCATTACCGAGCGCTTCTCTCCGCTCATTGGCATGCTAGCCACCTGGAACATCATGGGTAAAAACATCACGACCAACTTTGAGTACAAAAAAGACCGCCAAGCTACACTCTCCCTGAACAACAATCAAGTAACAGAAACACTCGGGCAAGAAATTGTAGTCGGAACAGTAGTGAATATTCCTAAACTCAAATTAGTGCGCAGCCTAGATGCCAGCGACTTACTTATCAATGTCAATTTCTCTTTCCGAGACAACGCAACAGTGATTAGAAAAGTAGTAGAAAACACCAACATGGCAACTGCAGGGCAAACCACCGTGAGCTTCAAGATAGACGCCAACTACAAACTCAATGAATACCTGAGTGCAATTTTCTACTACGAGCAGTTCATCAACACACCAAAAGTTTCGCTTAGCTACCCTACCGGCAACCTCAAAACAGGTGTGACGCTTCGTTTTGACCTCAACGGCCTGAAGTAATGATCCGCACTGCCAAAAGACACGACGTTTCGGCCATCTTTGGTTTAATTGAAGAATTGGCCTCTTTTGAAAGAGCTCCAGAACAAGTGATCAATACACCAGTGCAATTGGAAATCGATCTTTTTGATGACCAAATATGCAACGCCATCGTAGCCACAAATAGTTCAGATGTAGTCATTGGTTTTGCACTTTATTACATTTCGTATTCCACTTGGAAAGGGCGCTGCCTTTATTTGGAAGACTTCTACGTACAAGAAGCCGAGCGCAAACAAGGATATGGACAAGCTTTATTCGACGAAATTATACAAATTGCCAAACAAATGGGTGTCAAGCGCATGGACTGGCAAGTGTTGGATTGGAACCATACCGCCCTCAATTTCTATCGGCGCAATCACGCCACCTTAGATCCGGAATGGATCAACGGACGTCTTTTTTTTGAATAATGACGCTCTTGTGGATGCAATATTCACAAAAAATAGGGCAATATTCAGCCAATCCAACATGATGTTCATTTACCCAAGAATGCTATTTATTTTTGCTGTAAGTTTATTTTGAAATAAGGAGAGAAACAGGTTACTTCTTTTGCATAGCAGTTGACATGCTGCTTGGAGAGGCAGTTTCATTTTCTAGTTTGATAAGAGTTTAATAGTTTTTGTCAACGTCCGAAAGGAATGTGCAAAAGAAGTTCCTGTCCTTATTACTTAC
>JBIKZM010000140.1:0-4550 GCA_044354735.1 Crocinitomicaceae bacterium | reverse complement strand
AACACTTGACTGGCGCTACCACATTCCAATTGCCTTTTATCACCCTACCCTAGACCTTCCTAAACCTGCCCAAGGGGTGGTTTTTCAGCAAATAGACATCATGCCCACGCTACTCGATCTTTTAGGCTATGAAAAATCACCTTATCAATTGGGTTCATCTTGTTTTGAAGTCCATCAAGGTCAGAAAATGGTCTATGACAACGGCAATTTGCTCTCATTTATCTATAATGGCACCAATTTAGTACCCATTGTCTGGACTCCCGGTATACAGCGCATTTATTCAAAAGAAGAGGCGAGGGTGAGCCAACAAATGAGTGCCTTGTATCAGTTCTACATGAATAGTTTGCTGCAAAACCGCTGTACTCCGCAAACAAGCAAGGCCCGTTTACCATAGAATTGCTTATCTTTGCGCTTTCAAAGCAAGCACACTATGGCCGAAAAGAAAGTCTCCCGTCAAGAAGATTACGCAACCTGGTACAACGACCTCGTTTATAAAGCCGACCTCGCTGAGCACTCCGATGTGCGCGGTTGTATGGTCATCAAACCTTATGGCTATGCCATCTGGGAAAACATGCGCGACGTCCTCGATGCCAAATTCAAAGAAACTGGTCACTCCAATGCTTATTTCCCGCTCTTTATACCCAAAAGCTACCTCAGCAAAGAAGCTGCGCACGTCGATGGCTTTGCTAAAGAGTGCGCTGTCGTAACGCATTACCGCCTCAAAAATGCCGAAGACGGCAGTGGCCTTATTGTTGATCCAGACGCTAAATTGCAAGAAGAACTCATCGTTCGCCCTACCTCAGAAACCATTATCTGGAATTCTTACAAAAACTGGATACAGTCTTACCGAGACCTCCCTATTTTGATCAATCAATGGGCCAATGTAGTCCGTTGGGAAATGCGCACGCGTTTGTTCTTGCGCACCACCGAATTCTTGTGGCAAGAAGGGCACACCGCTCATGCCACCAAGACAGAAGCAATTGCTGAAGCCGAACAAATGCTAGACGTCTACGCAGAATTTGCCGAAAACTACATGGCCATGCCTGTACTCAAAGGTCGCAAGACTGCCAGCGAACGCTTTGCCGGAGCCGAAGACACGCTCTGTATAGAAGCGCTGATGCAAGACGGCAAAGCCTTGCAAGCCGGCACAAGTCATTTTCTTGGTCAGAATTTTGCCAAAGCTTTTGAAGTCAAATTTGCAGATAAGGAAGGCAAGCTAGACTTCGTTTGGGCTACCTCTTGGGGTGTTTCCACACGCTTAATGGGTGCGCTCATCATGACCCATTCAGACGACGAAGGGCTTATTGTTCCGCCAGCATTGGCACCAATTCAAGTAGTTGGGGTGCCTATTTACCGCACCGAAGAAGAACTCGATCAAATCAATGCCAAATTCCAACAATTGGCGCAAGAATTCAAGGCTAAAGGCATTCGCTTCAAATACGACAACGACGACAACCGCCGCCCAGGATGGAAGTTTGCCGAATACGAAACCAAAGGTGTGCCCGTCCGTTTGGCCATGGGTCCGCGCGATCTCGAGAACGGCAAAATTGAAGTGGCCCGTCGCGATACCAAATCCAAAGAATCCCTTGATTTCGATAATTTAGCGGAGGCCATTGAAACGCTATTGACAGACATCCAACAAAATCTATTGCAGCGTGCCAAAGATTTCCGCGCGGCCAATACCCACAACATAGACTCCTACGAACAATTCAAGATTGACATCGAAAAAGGCGGCTTCTTCTTGGCACACTGGGACGGCACTGCCGAAACCGAAGAACGCATCAAGCAAGAAACCAAAGCCACTATTCGTTGCATTCCTTTTGATCAACAACCCGAGTCTGGTGTTTGCATGGTCACAGGTAAACCATCAGCGGGTCGTGTTGTGTTTGCCAAAGCTTATTAATGGCAGTCTTTGCCTTTAAGGATTTTATAGTTCGTCAAGAATATTGTCCGTTAAAGGTCAGCACAGACGCTATCTTATTGGGTGCAAGCGTCCAACTACCGAATAGGAATTTAAAAATTCTAGATGTAGGTACGGGCAACGGCGTCATCGCTCTACTGCTTGCTTCTCGCTTTGATCAAGTCCACATCACGGGTATTGACCCAAATGAAGGCGCTGTACAAGACGCGCAGTTCAACTTTGCACATTCTAATTATGCTTCCCGATTGAATGCCATTCAAACCACTCTTGCTGCCTTGCCTTTGGATCAAAAGTACGATGTGGTGGTGTCTAATCCGCCATTTTTCATTGATAGCATGCCAGCACACCACGCACTTGATCAGCAGGCCAAACACATGGCTGAACCTGCTTATTTCGACTTGCTCCTAGACATGTGTTTGCGTTGTCATGAGGAGGGCCAAATTTGGCTTATTTTACCACCGGCACTTGCTGCCCAAACCCTAGCATTCTGTCAAACTAAGGGTTGGAATCGTGCCCAAGAAATTCATTTTCACGCGAATGCGCAAAAATTAGACAAGCGTTGGGTTGTGTGTTTGAAGAGAAATGCTCAAAAAGATGAAATTCAGAATTATTTCATTCGAGATTTGGACGGGAGCTTTCATGCAGATTACCGAAAGCTAGCAGGACCTTTTCATGACCGCCCCATCTAAATTTTCTTTTTCAGTCGCGCTAAATCCGTGCTGAGCCCGATGGTTTGGATGCTGCCAGCTTTTGAATAAAACTGAACCGCGTAGTCGAGGTCAAAACGTTTGATGTGCAAGCGCGTTCCAAAAGAAAAGCCTGCTAAACCAGGGAAATCATTGAGTTTGAGTTGTTGTCGGCGGTTGTAATCAAAGCCCATTCGAATTTGTATCGCGCCTTTAGGGATGAGTTCTAGTTGAAAATGCAAGTGATTCGCTATTTTTTCGCCGAGATTAGGGGTGTATACCGGGATGGTATCTCCTGTGAGCGGATCTAAAGTTGCGGTGGCATTTGGGTCGAGCCAAATATTTTGTGAACGGTTGAGTGAATGCCCTACTAAATGAAAACGAAACGGTGCATGTGCCAGGCGGTAACTCACGGCTGCATAAACGTCTAGGGGAAGCATAGAATTGGCTTGCGGCGTATAGTCCTTGAAAATAAAGCCAGCATTTCTAACACCTAGTGCAGCTACAAATTGTTGATTGGGGTGCACCAAAAGAGCCGAGAAGTGTGTAGAAAATCCAAAAGCGCTGAACCGTTCTAAATGTGAACCAAGTAAATTAAGTTGCCCACCGATTCTGAAATAAGGATTGGGTGTGTAGGCATAGCTCGTGCCGATATTGTAGTCTAATGCATTGAATGTTCCGGTGACTTGCCCTTCTGTGTTGGTCTGATTGAAAGAACCGTAATTCATGTAGCGCAAGTAAGGCGCAAAAACACCCCATTTGGTTTTGACCGCACTCACCAGCGAGCCGTAATGTACGCCGCTTGGCAAAATGCCAACAGAGGTATGGTATTGGTTGGTGAGGGAAGCGTTTAGTAGTGCGGGCTGATCGAGACTTGAGCCCACTTCTTTGTCGTTGAGTGCGTACAACCTGCCGCCAACGCCAGCATTTTTTGCGTTGTGGAGTTGATTCAGGTACGTAAATGCGTGTGTACCCCAGCTGTATTGCGCTTGAGCGCTGAAAACGAAGCCAAATAAGAGGCAGCCAATTAATTTCATAAACTATAAACGCATAACGTTAAATCAGATTGTGAAAATACAATAAAAAAGCTTCGAAAATTTTGGAACAATAATTGTACGTCGGCAAAACATGAAGCCTACAAGTACACTCCACCAACAATTTGAAAGCATCTATGCCCAAGAGCAGCGGTTTTTCAAGCATATCATAGCGCGCTATTTTGCTGGCGCTCAGCAGCAAGATGTCTTACAAGATTTTTCGCTGCATTTGTATGCGCAGCTGGCCAAACTTCAGCCTGAAAACAGCCATCTCTTTGAATCGAAAGCATGGTTGCGCAAAGTATTGGTACATTTTTGTATTTCGCAATTGCGCAAAGACCAAGCGCAAAAAAACAGTGTTTGGCAGCAAACTACAGCCCACTATATCTTGGTAGCACAGGAGTTTGCTCCAAATCGTGAATTTGAATTGCAAGCGCTGTATTTAGAAGCGCTAGGCTGTATAGACAAAAAGGAGGCCCTGATCTTGAAAATGAAATACGAATACAAGCGAAGTTCCAAAGAAATTGAACAGCGCTTAGGCCTGCAGCATGTGGATGTATTGCTATCTAGAATTCGATTGAAAATCAAGAAAAAAATAGGCAGAATTGACCTCGATTGGCTCTAAAAGTCAAGGTGTCTTTCTTTCTTTTCTAAGTAGATGTCGTCTATCGTCACCAAAATAGCCGTTTCTTCTACCGCGCCAAAATCGGCATTGACTGCGGTATCGAAGGTGCGCATCGTAGGGGAAAGGTTCATGTAAATATTCATGAGTGGTGGAATAAACGTGCCATGGTCTCTCACAAATTGATTGAGTACTTTAAAAGCTTCCTTGAAGTCGAGGCCCGAAACGAGTGAGGTATAGTCTGAACTTGAACGGAAATCTAAGGGGTGGTAGGCTTCAATGAGTTG
>JBIKZM010000008.1:0-14054 GCA_044354735.1 Crocinitomicaceae bacterium | reverse complement strand
ACCGGATCGATTAACTAACTTAAAACCACCTTCGGGTGGTTTTTTTATGCCTATCTTTGCGGCATGTCAGATTTACTGAATAAGTTAGAAGCCATTCATTTTCGCTTCATTGAAGTCGGCAAAATGATCACAGACCCCGATATCATCTCGGACATGAGTCGGTACGTCAAACTCAATAAAGAATACCGCGACCTCGATGTACTAGATGAGGTCTACTTGCGGTTCAAACTTTTACTCAGCAACCTCCACAATGCCAAAGCCTTGCTCGAAGAAGAGCAGGACCCAGAAATGCGCGAAATGGCCAAGGCAGAAATTGACGAACTCGAGCAAGCGCGTCCGCTTTTAGAGGAAGAAATCAAGTTATTGCTGATTCCCAAAGATCCCGAAGACGACAAAAACGCAATCATTGAATTGCGAGCAGGTACGGGCGGAGACGAAGCCTGTATTTTTGTAGAAGACATCTTTCGCATGTACACGATGTATTTCAAAGCGATGGGCTGGAGCGTAGATGTACTCAACTCCTCGGAAGGTTCTGTCAAAGGCTATAAAGAAATTTCTATGGAAATTATAGGTACAGGTATCTACGGTTCCTTGAAATTTGAGTCGGGTGTGCACCGCGTACAGCGCGTTCCTGAAACCGAATCGCAAGGCCGCGTGCATACATCAGCCATCACCGTTGCTATTTTGCCAGAAGCCGAAGAAGTCGATTTTGAGCTCGACATGAACGATGTCCGCAAAGACACCTTCCGTGCATCGGGAGCAGGCGGGCAGCACATTAACAAAACGGAGTCTGCTATTCGCCTCACGCACATCCCTACGGGTGTGGTAGTGGAGTGTCAAGATGGCCGCTCCCAGCACAAAAACTTAGAGAAAGCCATTTCTGTATTGCGTTCGCGCTTGTATCAACAAGAGCTAGACCGCATCCACAACGAGCGCGCTGCCCAGAGAAAAACGCTTGTCTCCACCGGAGACCGCTCTGCAAAAATCCGCACCTACAACTATCCGCAGGGCCGCATCACCGACCACCGCATCAACAAAACCATGTACAACCTTAGTGCATTCATGAACGGAGATGTTCAAGAAATGCTCGATGCCCTCAAAATGGCCGAAAACGCCGAAAAATTAAAAGGAGAAACCGCATGACCAAAGCCGCACTCATTGAGCAAATCAAGCTCAAAGAAAGTTTTTTATGTGTTGGGCTCGATCCAGATCTAGCCAAAATACCGCCCCATTTACTACAAACCGAAGACCCCCTTTTTGAATTTTGTAAGGCCATTATAGACGCTACGCATCCTTATGCCGTTGCATTTAAGCCCAATACAGCATTTTTTGAGTGTCACGGCGCGAAAGGTTGGGAAGCACTGCGCAAAACCATGGCCTATATTCCTAAAGAATGTTTGGTCATTGCTGATGCCAAGCGAGGTGATATCGGCAACACCTCATCTTATTATGCCCAAACATTTTTTGAGCATATGCAAGCAGATGCGCTAACGGTTGCGCCTTATATGGGCTCTGATTCGGTATTGCCGTTCTTGCAATTTGAAAATAAATGGGTCATTTTACTTGCTCTAACCTCTAATGAAGGCGCCAAAGATTTCCAATTGATGGAATGTAATGGTAAGGCGCTCTTTGAAACCGTTTTAGAAAAATCGGCGCAGTGGGGAACACCTGAAAACATGATGTATGTAGTAGGTGCCACGCGTGTAGAGGATATTGCGAGGGTTCGGGCTTTGGCACCCGATTACTTCTTTTTGGTGCCAGGAGTAGGCGCCCAAGGAGGGGACTTAAATACGGTGGTCAAATACGGCGCAAATGCGCAGTGTGGTTTACTTGTCAATTCTTCACGTGCTATTATTTATGCCAGCAATGGTGAAGATTTTGCAGTTGCCGCAAAAGAAGAAGCGCTGAAGATGCAAGCTCAAATGGCGTTGCATGTTCAGCGCTTTGAAATTTAATTGGGTTTAGCGGGTAGCTAAATCTGCGTTTTGTGTTGTTTGCTCAAGACTTCCATAAGCGTCACAGCTTGCTTTGCGACCAGCGCCACAAGATGCTAACATAAGTAATGTAGCAAATGCCGCAAGGATAAAAGTTGATTTCGTTTTCATGGTGTTTGTTTTGTTGTTGCTGCTTTTAACGGCATTTGTTATACAAAGTTACAATTTTTGGGAACTTAGCGCGTTAATTCTTTAATCTTAAAGGATGCAGTTTGTCATCAGGTTGATATTTATTGTTGGTTGGGTGTTGCAATTCAATGCGCAGCAGCTTCAATTTGCTGTAGACCCGCTCCAACATTCTCTTCCTAAGGCACTTTCAAACATACAAATTGACACCACTGTAAAATACAATTTGGTCAATTGGCAAAAAAAAACCAACGATTGGCAGGTCCAAGCACTTGATGCGGGTTATTTTCTTTTTGCCGTCACACCCTCCAAACAAACCGATTCCGTTTCTTATTTTCAACTCATTCCGGGGCCTTTTTTTGAGGGTATTTCTTTGCATACCCAAGACAACGGAATTGGCGTTTTTGACTCGGTTCAAGCACACGAACTCCAAAAATTAGTTCAAGACTCTTTGGATCAGCTGCTCCATAACGGCTATCCTTTTGGTCAGGTGCGCCTTCATATTGGCTCTGGCGTTCAGCCCTCGCTAGAAATGCAAATAATTAAGGGGCCAGAAGTGAGGTGGGGTCAACTGCAAGTGAAACCAGAGGGCATCATCCAAGAAAAAGTACTTTCGAACCTGCTGCAAATCCAGACTGGCGATCTTTTTAGCGAAGCAAAACTACTACAAGTACAAAGCCAACTGGCAGGTCAGCTGCCTTTTAAATTGCTACGCGCACCAGAATGGGCCTATACTGACCAGCGGGCAGAGCTCTATTTTTTTCTCGAAAGAATCAAAATGAGTTCTGCAACGGGCATCATTGGCTTGCAACAAAACCCAACGAACCAAAAAACAGCTTTGGTGGGTGAATTCAATTTGCAACTTCAAAATACTTTTCAGAAAAATGAAAAGTTTTTGCTGCATTGGCGCAGTATTGCACCGCAAACCCAAATGCTCAAAAGTGCACTCAGTTGGCCTTACATCGGAGGTTCGCCCTACGGTTTAAGCGCGGGCTTTGCGCTCTATCGCCGGGACACCTCTTTTTTAGAAGTCAAAGGAAATTTAGGTTTAACCTATTTGTTTTCCAATAATTGGCAACTACTTGCGCAACTAGATTATTGGCGTTCAAATACGTTGCTCTCCTCAACATCCATAAATAATTTAGTCGATTTCAGCACACTTGCCTATGGCATTGGCTTGCAAAGACAGCAGCTTGATTTTATGCCAAATCCTAGAAAAGGCATGCAGCTCAAAGCGCTATATTTAGTGGGCAATAAAAAGGTTGTAGAAGACCAGCTCACTTGGCGTGTGGAGTTGTCTCAGCGCTATTTTGTGCCGCTCACTAAACGCCAGGTTTTGTGTTTGAGTCAAGAATTTGACCATATTCAGGCGACAAACCTATACGCCAATGAGCTTTACCGCTTTGGGGGTTTGGAACGCATGCGCGGTTTTGATGAAGAAGCATTTTTTGCTTCCACCATTGTTTTTGCGGGCTTGGAGTATCGTTTTTTACTTGATGAATACGCTCATTTTTTGGTTTTTTCAGATTGGTCTTGGTTTGAAAATAAAGTACTCAACAATTCTCAAACCGCCATATATGCACTAGGTTTGGGTTTGGTAATTGGTTCGGATAATGGCCAATTCAAATTGAGTTATGGTTTGGGTGCCGAGGTAGGAAAGGGCCTGCAATTGAACGCAGGAAAGCTGCACTTGGGCTATATTTCCTATTTTTAGCCCATGAAAATTGTATTTGCAAGTCATAACCAAAAGAAAGCAGAAGAGATCCGGTCTATATTACCCATAGGCATGACGCTCCTGACCCTTCACGACCTCGATCTCCACGAAGAAATCCCAGAAAACGAAGCCACTATTGAAGGCAACTCTGCTTTCAAAGCCAACTGGGTTTTGGAACGTTTTGGTTTGCCGTGTTTTGCCGACGATACCGGTTTAGAAGTTTTGGCTTTAAACGGCGCGCCTGGGGTGCATTCTGCGCGTTACGCAGGCCTCGAACGCAACGACGATGCCAATATGAATAAACTTTTGGCGGCCCTCCATGAGGCCTCTGATCGGCGCGCGCAGTTCAAGACCGTGATGACCTACTGCGATGGCACCATACAACAGCAGTTTACGGGCTTGATAAAAGGCATGATTGCAACAGAAAAATCAGGAACCGAAGGTTTTGGTTACGACCCGTTATTCATACCTGAAGATCAAAACAAGACCTTTGCTCAGATGCCACTCACGGAGAAAAACTTGTTTAGCCATAGGGCCAGAGCAATGGCGCAGTTTCTCGATTTTCTGAACGCAAAAGTAATTTAAGCTTCGATCAAGATAGCGACAGACTGCACGTCTCCGTTGATTGGAGGGCAAAGCTTGGTGATTTTGACTTGTAGTGAAACAATGCCTTTTAACTCACTTTTGCTGCGGTCGATAATGCGCTGGCCAACGTGCTCAATGAGTTTAGAGCGAATGGCCATTTCTTCGGTCACGATGCGGTTGACGTCCACGTAATCTATGGTGTCTGAAAGCGTGTCGAGTTCGGCAGCTTTACTGAAGTCGGTGTGCAGTTCGATATCGACGATATAGTGCCCGCCGATGCGCTCTTCTTCAGGTAAACAACCATGGAAAGCATAGCATTGGATACCGCTGACGAAAATTTTATGCTTCATTGAGGATTTTTTCTACTGCAGCTAAACCAAGATCAATCCGAGCAAGCACTTCTTCTTTACCGAGAAACTCAGAAATTTCGAACATGCCGGGCCCAGCGCCAACACCAGTAAGCACAAGGCGATAAGGGAGAAGTACGGCGCCAATACCAAGTTGTTTTTCTGCCAAGAAAGTTTTGAAAGAGACTTCAATTTCTTGAGCAGAAAATTCAGTGATGCTGCCTACGATATTTTTCCATTCTTGGATATATGCTGTTGTTTCGGGCTTCCATTTTTTGCGAATAGTTTCGGCATCAAATGCATTGACGCGACCAAAAAGATAAGCACCTTCTGTAAGGATGTCTTGTGCAAAGGTGGCGCGCTCTTTCATGAGGCCGCAAATTTGTTCGAGTGCAGCATCAGTTAAATCAATGGTTTCAATTTGACGGAGTTGCTGAGCAATCACTGAATTGGCTTGAGCACGCAAATAAGTTTGTTGAAACCATTTGGTTTTCTCAAGATCGAATTTGGCACCGGCCTTACCGACGCGCTCGAGTGAAAAAGCATCAATAAGTTCGGCAAGGGTAAAGATTTCTTGTGTAGTTCCTGGGTTCCAACCTAAAAGTGCAAGCATATTGATGAAAGCACCAGGTAGATAGCCTTTTTCGCGGTAGCCAGAGTAGAGTTCACCCTCTGCAGTGATCCAGTTGGTCGGGAACACAGGAAAACCGAGGCGATCGCCATCGCGTTTGGAAAGTTTGCCATTGCCATCTGGACGAAGTAAAAGTGGGAGGTGTGCAAACTCGGGGCAATCCCAGTCAAAAGCTTCATAGAGCAGCACGTGCAACGGTGCAGAGGGCAACCATTCTTCGCCGCGGATGACGTGGCTAATAGCCATGGTGTGGTCATCGACGATATTGGCCAAGTGATAAGTTGGCATGCCGTCGCTTTTGAATAGAACTTTGTCGTCTAGGTTGTTGGTATTGACTACAACCCAGCCACGAATGAGGTCATGGAAGCGGATGTCGCGGTTGCGCGGCATTTTCATGCGGATGACATAAGGCTCACCTGCAGCGAGTAGTTGCTCAACTTCAGACTGAGGAAGCGTTAGCGAGTTGCGCATGCTGCTGCGTGTCACGCTATTGTATTGCCAATTGGGCATGCCCATAGTTTTGGCTTGTTCGCGCATGAGGTCGAGGTCTTCGGCGCTATCAAATGCGTAGTAAGCTTGCTCTCCCGCGATGAGTTGTTCGGCGTAAGGCTTGTACATTTCTTTGCGTTCAGACTGTACGTAAGGGCCGTAGTTGCCACCCAAGCCTGGGCCTTCTGTGGGCATGATACCGCACCAATCAAGAGCATCCATGACGTAGTCTTGCGCGCCAGGCACAAAGCGGGTTTGATCGGTATCTTCGATACGGATCAGAAAAGTACCATTATGCTTGAGCGCAAAAAGGTAGTTGTAAAGTGCAGTGCGCACACCTCCCATATGGAGCGGGCCAGTAGGTGAGGGTGCAAAGCGAACGCGAACAGGTACTGAAGACATAGTGTTTTTTCTAGACAGCAAAGATAGTGATTTGTAAAAGAATCAAGTTAGGAATTGACTTCTATCATATTTTGGCCAGCGAAATAGATGGAAATTTGTTTAAAATCAAACACCATGACAACTCAATCATTCATTTACGACCAACATCTAGAAAATCAAGATTGGCTCAAACGACTAGACTTCTATAAAGAAGAACTAAACATTTTAAAAGAACGACTTCAAGAAGTTACTTCCAAGAATACCAATGCCGATTTTTTAAAATCAGTGGAGCATTTTCAGAATCAATTTTTGATCCAGCGCAATCATGTGGATGAGTTGGCTCATCAGATCAAAGCCAACGAAAATTTACTAGTGAAGGAAATTGAGCAGAACCCCGTAGCCGTTGACCACCGAAAAGTAGAAAGCCACGATGCAGAGACTGATTTCATGACCTTTTTCGAAAAGAACTTTGCCGAATTGAGAGCTCAATTCAATGTGTTCTTGGCCAAGTGGATGTAATTTTGTTTACAGCAGCACTTTCTGAGTGAGGCCAAGTTCATTTTTTAGAAAATAGAGGCCACTCGGAAGGTGATTGGTTGAGATTTTATTTTCGCCTTTTTGAAGCGTAATTTCTTTTTGAACTTGCCCCAAAGAATTAAGGAGTTCGAGTTGCAACACTTGCGCACTTTCAATGTAGAGTGTATTGGCGTCTTGGCCTTTCAAACGCCAAGTGTTGAGCTGCAGCGTTGTAAGACCCACACCTCCGTCAAGGTTGATTTTAACGACGTAATCCAAGACGTTGCCACAAGAGTCGTCAAAGATGGCGTAGTTGACCAAACCTCTCGTGATGTCGTCATAACCATCTAGGATGAGGTTTTCGATGTATGTTGAATCTTGTGAGCAGAAGCAGTTGGCATTGACTTGAAAGTTCTTGTCGGTGAAGTTTTGAAGATTATAGTCCGTATTGTAGCAAATGGTGTTGTTTTCGATGAGCGTAGAGTTTGGACTGTAGGCCACGACCGCCACGCCAACTTGGTTGTTGGTAATGATATTATTGGTAAGGGTACTGGCATCGCCCAAGCGCACCGCCAGTATGTTATTGTCAAAAGTACAATTACTGATATTGGTACTTCCTGTATTGTCTATGGCAACGCCATTGCCTTCGAAATAACAATTTAGGATGGTATGGCCGTAAGCCTCGGCAAAACCAAAATCGTTGTCGATAAATTGGCAATTGCTGACCGTTCCGGGTGACCCAACGATATTGTTGCCGTTACCTTCGAACAAACAATTATTTACATTGATGTTGTTTGACCAAGTGAAGGAGCAAAAATTATTGATAAACTGACAGTTTTCGGCCGTGAGGGAGCCATACAAAATCTGTGCTGCTTGCCCGACGCCATTGTTTTCAAATAAGCAACTATTGTAAGACATATCGGCATTGAGTTGGATGCTGTAATTGTTGTTTTTGAACTGACAGTTCGTCCAATTATAACTTACGCCAGGTTGAGAAATATCATTAGCAACACCTTGCCAGCTATCGTGCAAACGGAAGCGGTCTAGCTGTACACTTCCTCCTTGCGAACCCTTGATGTTGATTCCGTACCAGGTTTGCTGGCCTAAAATACTCGCAGCGCTTGTTTTAAACGTGATCGGCGCCGCATCGGTACCCACTGCCACAAGTGTTCCTCTTACTTCCAAGTAGCGCAGGTTGCCCGTATTGAAAGAGTAATCTGGTGTCACTCGTACCTCTACACCTGGCTCTATGGTGAGCGTAACTCCGGGAAAAACAACCATTGAGCCGGTCATAAGATAGGGGCTCCCGGCGGCGGACCAGGTGGTGTTTTGATAGATGCCGCCTGTAACTGTAGTTTGGGCGACCAATTGAAAACAAACGGATGTGAAAAGGATGGAGAAAATAAAGCGAAACATGGTGTGGATTTTATACTTCAAAAACAAGGAGTTCTTGGTTTTGTTCTTTATTGGAGATTTTTTTAGTCAGTACAGATCAAGGTATCGTACCAAGGTGTGAAGCCTGCCCAAATGCCGAGACAGCCTTTTATATTGGAAGGAATATTGATTGGGGTGGCATAAGGATTTGAATTTGCATCTAGCTGGGCGTCCATACGGTCGTAATAGAGATATACACCAGGGTCCATTTTGGAGAGTTTGACAACCACGCTGTCGCCGAAGCGATAATACCGTCGGTAGGTTTTCAAGTGGGTGCTGTCTTTTCTTTTCAACGGATTTTGAAAATAGAATTCAATGGCTTGACCGTTGAAAAATTCGTCGCTAAAGATTCCTCCTCGTGCCCGTCTAAAAATAGGATCCAAATCTTCTCCTTGCTCATTTCGATCAATTCTTCGAACTTCCCAGCGGTAAGCATCTGCGCTCGCTATTGGGTCTGACAAACGGGCCCAACTGAAACCGTATGCTATTGTAGCGGGTTCTCGTTTCCAATAGAGTGTGTCAAGCTCGGTTTGTGTGGGAAGATAAGTGCTACCGGTGAACGTTTTGTCTTTATATTGAATATGCAATTCATAGGTCTGATTTGGCTCACCAATAAGCGTTGTTGAGGTGTAGACTTGAATAGGCAAAAGCAGCACTTCTTCTAGTTCAAGCCGGAGCATTTCAGCCATACGCTTCTGACTTTCTAGGGGCAGTTGCTGAATAAAAGTGGGGATGAGGGCGAAGGTATCAGTTGCGTTAATTACACTCACTTGCGCGTCGCTTACCACACTATTCAAATAGGTGAGCAAGCTCACCGTATCGGCCGCAGGCTGTGACATGGTCAGTAAAACAAGCGGATGCGCACCAGCTTCAATATTGCCATCGACCACTAATTGCGGCGCTAATTGTGGCAGGTCTATTTGTACTGGCTTGGTGCAAGAAAAAAAACCGAGCAGCACTGCGAATAAGCCTAAGTTGTACTTGATCAATGGATGATTTTTTGAAGAAAGTTAAACTTTTTCTCCATAACCTCAATGGCACCAAGTCTTACGCCCGCCCAACCGACCTGATGGATCCAAACGTCTTGACCTGCTGTATTCGTCACTTTTGTGGGCGCCTCCATAAAAGTGTGGGTGTGTCCGCCAAGAATGAGGTCGATGCCAGGAATGCTCTTGGCCAAAAGCATATCGCTGGGTTTGGATTGATCTGCGTATTGGTATCCCAAATGTGATAAACAAATGATGAGGTTGCAATCTTGGGTTTTGAGTTGTTTAATTGTATTTTCAGCACTTAAATAAGGATCTTGCATTTCGATACCAGAGAAATTACTAGAGGGAACGAGTCCGTTCAGGTCGACGCCCAAACCAAAGATGCCAACTTTATAAGGTCCTTTTTGGATGATATGATAGGCTTGAACCACTGTCGCCATTGCGGTCTGACCAAAATCGTAATTGGCATTTACAAACTTAAAATTCGCATGTTGTTGGGCATTCATGAAGCCCTCTACACCGATATCAAAGTCGTGGTTGCCGAGTGTGACCACGTCGTAGGCTAGTTTACTCATGAGTTTCATCTCCAATACACCGTGAAAGCGATTGAAATAAGGGGTTCCTTGAAAGAAATCGCCGGCATCAAGTAACAAAACATGCTCATTTTCTTGTCGGTACTTTTCAATCAACGCCGCACGCGCCATAATACCACCCTGATTTGGATATTTGCTGTGATTGGCCGGAAGGGGGTCAATATGTGAATGTGTATCGTTTGTATGCAGAATGACGAGCTCAGAGGCATTTTTTTTACGCGTCAAAGCGCCTAGCCACTTTGGTAAAATCAAAGCAAAGGAGAGGATTCCAAATTTTTGAAAAAGATTTCTGCGCGTAATTTTCATTTGATATACCTAGGTTGTGCATCGAGGACTAACTCGCCTTGCTTTTTTGCCGTTTCTATAAATATATCGCGCAGCAAAATGGTTGTTTCTTGCTTTTCAAGACCGATAAAAAAGCTCATTTGATCGCCGCCGCTGGCCAAAAAATCTGAAGTCAGTACCCAAATGTATTGGTGACTTGCCGTTAAGCTCGGTATCTGTAAGCTTTCGTTTTGAAAGAAGCAATTGGCGATAGGTTCTCCTCCACTTTTCATAAGATACTTCTCCATATCTGCAATTTTGGAGACAGGTAAATGAATCCAAACGAGCAGATTGTCAAAAGGCATCAATTTATAGAAGTCAGCAAGTGTCATTGGACCTGCGCCAAATGAACTGCGCAAGCCGCCCGTATTGAGCAGGCAGATGACGGGCTCACTGAAGCGCTTGTTCGCAGTTTGGGAGCTCAAAACTGCATCGGCACACCAATTCATAAGATTGGAGGAAGGTCGGCTCAAGAGAAGCGCTTGGGGTGCAGTTGCAATGAAAGCATCAAATTCAGCGTGCAGCGTATCTTGGTAGGGCTGTAAAGTTAAACTTAAGTTGTAGTTGTTTGGTTCTTTCCCTTTAGACGATTCAACTTCTTGAACGCTTAGCGCCTGAATATGGAATGTTGGGGTAAAACGAGCAGAGCAAGCCATTAGGCTTGCTCCGATCATGATATACCAAATATATTTAGTCATTATTCTACCACAAACTCGCGTTTGACTTGACCATGTTGGGTCTCGACGGTAATGAAATACACACCTGACTTGAAATCGTTAATTGGCAAGACCAAAACAGGAAGTTGGAGGTTTTGGTTGCTGCTGACTTGGCGCCCTTGGATGTCGTGAATTTGATAGCCGAGGATGTCAAGACCATTGACTTGTGCATAGAGTGTTTGAGACGCAGGAACCGGGAAGACAGAGAAATTTTGATCTAATTTTTCTGAAAGACCCATGTCGCAGTTCAAATAACTCATGTTGGAGAAGTTGATATGGCAAGCAAAGTAAGCCGAATCGATAAACGGGTTGCGGTTATTTTGGAGCACAGCAACATATTCGTGACGCGCGATTTCGTAGTTGTCTGGTGCGTCGGCAAAGTGCCATGTTTTGAGTGATTCTTGGCTTTGGGTAGCCGGAAGCTCCCATGTATTGCCACCTTGGCCGTTGTAGCAAGTAGCCATGTAGAAAATAGAACGGGCAGCATTTCCTTTTTGCGCTGCGCGTGGCTCATACACCAATTGGTTGGCGCTGTAACCCACACTACCTTCTAAATAGGTAAATACTACGTTGCCGTCGATATCCATCAAAGGAAGGTTACTGCGGGGTGTATTGGCTTGCTGAAGGTTGGTTGGCCAGAGGTTGTGTTGGTCGTTGTATTCTTTTTGTTCTGGGTTGTCGCAAGGGAAAGTAGGCATCCAAGAGTGCGAGAAGGTGTGCTCGCGAGAGTAACCTAAGGCTGTCCAGGTAAATGGATCGTTGAAAACTTTGCGCTCACCTGAATAAACGCACTCTACATAGGATTGACCATTTGTGGTATCGCGTACCTCGTATTGGTTCATCATTGTGGTGAGGTAGTTGTAGTAAGTAATAGACGTGTGCGGATTGATCAAAGCACTTAAGTTTGTTAGGAATGACGTTGAACCTGAATTGATGCCGTTGTAATAGTTGCCAATTTGGCTACCCGTACTGGTTACATTCCCTGTTGCAGGGTTCATGGTGCGGTAATTTTCGTATCCCGATGGGCCGTTAAATGCGTAAACAGCAAAATGATAATTGGTATTCGCTTCAATATGACGGGGTGTAAAGCCGGTGCCCGAACCAATGTAAGCGACTTTGGCATTGCCAATAACATCGCCGCGCTTATAGCTTGTGCCGTCGATAGGTAAACCAGCTACAGCACTTCCTTGTCTCCACAATACGATATATTTTTCAGCACTCACAGCGGTATACTCACCAGAAAGCGAATAAGGTTTAACGGTTGGAAAGGTAAGTCCGCTTGGGTTCGCAGTTGGTTCTGTAGCTAAGTTGTTCGTGCCAATACCATAAAGATTAATGATATAAGGATTTTCATCTGAATCGTCGTTGGCGATGGAAAGGGTTGCTAAACGCGAGCCTGTTCCGGCCGGCGTAAAGTTCAATGTTACGTTTTGGCTGCTTGTACCTGAAACAACAACGTTGGCATTGCAAGCGTAGTCTGCAGCGTTTGTACCGCTAAGGCTAGCCCCAGAGACAGTAAGGTTTTGGACACCGTAGTTTTCAATTGTAATGGTGGTGGCTGTTGCGTTTCCAACCACATAGGTATCGCCAGTGAGAACGCTATTGCCGTTTATTTTGACGTTGATTTCTCTTGCTGGGGCAACATAGGTGAAGATATCTTGTGTGGTGCGCGGAATCAATTGATAGTTCGCGTTGAACTGACCCAAAAGACCGATGATGGTGATCGGGCCAGTTGGAATGGCAGATCCGTCGATGTTGGTACTGCCGTTGATGCGGACATCAAAGGTATTGGCACCATCAAAAACTTGAACGGTGCTGTTGCCAGTGGCGAAATTACCTGTTTGTACAAATGAAACGTTGTCTAAACGCACCAACTGGCCTTCGAGGTTTTCTCCTGCACTCGAGATGGGAATGATGAGAGCCGCAGGCTGAATCACAGCCTGACCATGATTGGTAAACGTGTTGGTCGGTGAAAGTTCAAGCAAACCGCTGAATTCAAATAGGACGCCAGTTGCGGTGATGGAGTCACCCTTTTGAACGGTGTTGAGGTTATTGCCATAACAAGCAATACCTGCGGTGCCATCTTGTAAGTAACGAATTGGGCCGAGTTCACTGCCGTTGGTTACTACACCGCTTACGGTGACGGTCTGGCCGATACCTAAATTGCGCACTTGGGCAATAGATTGGGCAAAAGCTTGTTGTCCGAGGGCTAAAAGCGCGATATTGAATAATAATTTTTTCATAGGTTAGAAGTATATTGCGAGATTGATATTGAAGCGCAGGCCTTGGCCAAACATGACTGTAGCGGAGCGCGCATCGAATTGATCATAAATGCCATTAGCATTGTTTGTGGCATCTGAGATAAAAGAGGTGTTGAGCAGATTGGTAATGGCTCCGCCAACGCTAAATTGCTTGTAGCGGTAGCCCGCAAATAGATTGAGAAGGGAATAAGAAGGGATTTTCCAGGAGTCGCGACCACCGTTGGCACCTTGTAAAGAAAAAGGATCAAAGTTGGCATAGTAGCGGTCAAAAAATTGACCTTGCAGCTTGATGTAGCCATTTTTAATAGGTTCGTAGCGCAATGAGGCCGCCATGGCTGTTTGGGCCGCATCGCCAACATGTACCCCTTGTGCATCAAAAGTGAATTCAAGGGAGTCGTATTGTGGAATGAATACAGTTTTACTTGAGTTCCAAATCCAGTTGCCCATAGAGAACATGAAATCAAAGGAAAGTTTTGGGGAGATTTCCCAAGCGACATCGATTTCTTGCCCCATGTGAATAGCGTCCATGCCATTGATGTTGACACGGATAAATTCTGTAGGATCGTTAGGGTCTGGTACAGCAACACCGTAAGGAAAAGGTTTGTTTTTCCAGTTGGTGAAGTAGGCGTTGTAATTGACACCAAAGTGTTTGTTGGCATAATGGTAGCCACCTTCTGCAGAGTAGATAATTTCATTGACGATTTCACCAAAAAATGAATTGGTGTTGTTGTCGATGACATTAGAAAATTGGGGAGTGCGGTTGAGGTAACCTAGATTGCAATATACATCTTGGTTTTTATTGATTTTGTAGCTCAGGCCGCCTTTGATAGTGACGCCCGGTATGTATTTCCAGTCGGTAGAAAAGTACGTGAGCCCAGCTGAACTGGCGTTGTAGGTTTGACCATTGTATTGAATGGTGTCTAGTGCGCCAATGCGCAAAATAGTATCACCGAG
>JBIKZM010000139.1:0-4571 GCA_044354735.1 Crocinitomicaceae bacterium | reverse complement strand
ACGCGCGCATCTTGGGTGAGGTAGGTGTTGGCTACTCTTAAGATGTCTTCTCTGGTGACTTTTAAATAGTTTGAAAGCAGCGTATTGACCCGATTGGCATCACCGTAGTACACATGGCTATCTGCCAAGTTTTCGGCAATGCCGGCAATGCTAGAATTGCTAGAAGCGATGTCGTTTTCAAATTTGTTGCGCACTTTCTGAAATTCTTCTTCGCTAATGAGCCCGCTTTTGATGGCTGCAATTTGTTGATCAAACGCAGCGAGGAGGGTATCCAACGCAACTTCTTTGGGTGCAATTGCTGCCATGATGCCAATGCCGGCATCTTCAAGTCCGTAATTGAAAGAGAAAGCGTACTGCGCCAATTCACGTTTTTCGACAATTTCTTTGTTGATGCGCGATGAGCTGCCACTAGAAAGCACTTCGTTCAAAAATTCAAGTGCATAGGTGTCAGGATGGGTTTGCGCTGGCATTTTGTAGCCCATAAAAAGAGCAGGCAACTGAATGTTGTCGTAGATGGTGTCTTTGATGAGGCCAGAGATCGCTTGGTTGTCTTTGGTTGGTCTTTCGATTTGACAAGGCTTGGTCAGGTAAGTTGCCAACATCTTTTTAGCTGCAGGTGAGCTAGAGGCCATGAAATTCTTTTGGTTAAACTCGCTTTTGGCGATGTTGTATCTCGCTGAAAAAGCGTCGTCGCTCAAATTAATGTAGTCGCGGTAGAGATTGATGGCCTGGCCCTGCGGGATAGAACCAAAATATTGCGCGATCCATTTTTTAGTTTCTTCGCTATTGATGTCTCCGGCAATAGAAAGCGTTGCGTTGGATGGCACATAGTATGTTTTGTAGAAGTTGACGTAGTCTTCTTCTTGCGCCGCATCTAAGTGCTCCATACTGCCAATTGGTGCCCAATTGTAAGGATGCGTAGCAAAAACACGCATGAAAATTTCTGTAAAGAAAGAGCCATATGGTTGGTTGTCTACGCGCTGTCTTTTTTCTTCTTTGACAACGCTGCGTTGGGTCTCGATGCCTTTGATGTCCACTTTGGCATGGAGCATGCGCTCACTTTCCAGCCAAAGCCCTAATTCAAGTTGATTCGAAGGCAAAACTTCGTAATAATATGTGCGGTCTTGGGAGGTGTTGGCATTGAGCGTGCCGCCGTTTTTTTCGACGAGTTCGCTGTATTCTCCACGGCCAATATTGGCAGAGCCCTCAAACAACAAGTGCTCAAAAAAGTGCGCAAAACCTGTGCGGTTTGGGTTTTCGTTTTTAGACCCTACGTGGTAGAGTACAGAGACGGCTACAATAGGCGTAGCGTGTTCTTCGTGCAAAATGACATGCAGCCCATTTGGGAGGTCATATGCTTCATAGGTAATTTTTTGCTGCGCCCAAAAAGAGGTGCTTCCAAGCAAAAAAAGACCGCTAAAAATAGTTTTTTTCATAGTCAAATAGATAAGCGCTACGAAGATACATTTATTGGTCTAAATTTTGATAACTTTGGACAATGTCGTTCAAAAGAATTGCCCAGTTTCTTTTCACATTTTCGTTTGCGCTCTCCTCTTGGTCGCAAGGAATCGTACCCACCCTAGACTTCAATAATTTTTTTGTTTGCTTTCAGGATGGTTTTTTCAGACCCATTGAAATTCAACCAATAGTGTCTTACAAAGCCGGCGACGAACTCGTTGCGTATATCGATACCCGCGGCAATCTCAGGATTTACGATGGCAAAGAGCGCACAGACGTCACTACTCTCAACGTAGACTATCAAGTATCTGACCACCTTATGGCTTATCGCATTGCTCAAGGTTTGCGCATGTGGGACGCCGGCAAATTTACCGTGCTCACCAACTTTGGCCGAGAATTCGTCGTCAAGGATAGCCTTATCGTATTTGAAGACATCCGCTACCAAGCACTCAATGTATACTGGAACCAAAAAGTAGAAAGTTTGGTCACCATCACAAACGGGGTTTCCATGAATGCAAGTGTCGGCGAAAACTTAGTCGTTTACAAAGACAACAGCTCTACTTATTTTGTGTATTGGCATGGTCAGAAGTTTGAAATTGGCACCTACAATGAAGAAGTACTCGATTTTCAGCTTGGTACTGACGTCATGTGTTTCAAAGATCCTTACACCCAATCTTTTTATGTGTTTGACCGAGGTGAATTTGTCGAGTTAGAATCTTTTCCAATCAAAAAATACAAGGCTGGCCGTGGTTTTGTGGTCTATGAAGACATGAATGGTAACCTTTGGCACTATCAAAACGGTCAAAAAACAGCGCTTTCTAATTTTTCTACGGAGCTCTGGGATGTCAAAGACGACATCTGTGTCTGGATGGAAAACTCTTATTTCTTTGCTTACACCAATGGTCAACGCGTTCAAGTAGCGACCTACCAGCCTCAGGCCTATTTACTCAAAAATAATGTTTTGGTTTACCGCAATATTATTGGTGGTGTGAGTGCGCTTGTCGATGGCGTATTGCATGAAATCACCAACTTCCCGCAGGCCGATTTTGAAATCTACGGCAACAAAGTATTGGTCAAATTACCCAACCAAACTTCTATTGTTTTTATGAATGGTAAACTTTATGCCAACTAAAAAGGTTTTCTTTTTTACTTTTTTATTTTTCGGATGTCAAGCAAGTCTTTTGGCCCAAAAATCGTTGGAGCAAAAACTAGATGTGCTAATGGCGCAGGGCCATTTTAAAATGGTTTATCGCAAAGCGGGTAGGTTATTGATGGATCCGGCCTATGACCAAAGTGAGATTCCATCCAAATACCGTCAATTGGCCGCACAAGAACTCGCTAAAAACCCTGCGTGGGCCAAGCGGCATTCTTCAGCGTTGGAGTGGATGCCGCGTACAACAGAAAATACTGCAGTAAAGACACAAAAATTACTCAATGAAGCGCAAAAATACATTGGTATTCCTTACAAAGAAGCCGGAATAGATCCTGCGGGCTTCGATTGCAGCGGCTTTACTTGTTACGTTTTTGAGGCGAATGGCGTTAGTTTGCCGCGCCGCGCCGCAGATCAATATGCGTATTGTCAAAAAATAGCTCCTGAAGAAGCGCACGCAGGTGATTTGGTCTTTTTTTCGAATGGCGCGCAAGTGAATCATGTAGGTATTTTGATCTCTGAAAAAGGCGCGCTCAAACAAATGATCCATTCGAGCTCTACTCTGGGTATTTCAATTGTGGATCTTGAAACCTCTGCTTACTGGAAGCCAAAAGTAGTTGGCTACGGACGCATCAAGTAATAGAAATACAAAATGAGGGCGGCGAGCTCTAGACAGATGCCAGGCAATAAAAAGTCAGGATGTGCAAAGACCCCCATGAGCAAGTAAAAAATGGCCGCTAGCAATAACAAGATTTTGATTTGTTTTTGAAATAATGCGGCTTTCCCTTGCTTCATTTGCCCTTCTATGTCATTTGCTTTAGCAAAAATCAAGACCACACTCGCTAAAAGAAAACCTACTAATAAGACCAGTAAATTGGGGGCGTGCGGATTTTGAAAATTAAATACCAAGAAGTACAGCGCGGTGTGCAAAACGAGCAGCCCAACTTGGATGCGCACAAAAACAGCAGGTTTGGCTGGTGTGAGTTTGGCCAGGTAACTAATGACCGCTAAGAAAGGGAACAAAAAGAGTTGCGTACCCCAACCGAGGATGTCCCAGTTAAATACATTCCAGATACTGAATAAACTCAGCAAGCCAAAACTGAGGGCGAGTGCCGATAAAACTTGTGTTTGCTTGATTTTCATGAGTGTTGTCTGCGGCTAAGTTCTGTGGCACAAACCAAATGCCAAAGGGCACGCGCCCCAACATTGGCGTCCCAATCGCCCTCGGGACCAGGGGCTACTTCATTGAGGTCAAAGCCAATAATTTGCCTGCCAGCGTGTACCAATTCAAAGAGGAGAAATGCAATTTGCTGTAGTTCAAAGCCACCGGCAACGGGCGTGCCCGTGTGCGGACACAAACTAGGTTGCAGCCCGTCGATGTCAAATGAGACGTAAACTTTTTGAGGTAAAGTAGCGATAATTTGCTGCACTTGCTCAGCCCAAGTTCGGCCTGAATATTGCTCGTTTTTAAGCTGCCAATCGTAGAATGTTGTTACTCTTGGCTCATTTTTGGCCAGTTCGATTTCTCTTTCGGATACATCTCTGATGCCTACCTGCGTTAGTTTTTGGAGGTTTTTGAGCTCTTTGAGGGTATTGAACATAATGCTGGCATGAGACTGCTCAAAGCCTTCGTAAGCATCGCGTAAATCGGCATGTGCGTCGATTTGAAGAATGCCAAAGCCATCAAAATGCGCGTCTAGGGCCTGAAGCAAGCCCAGTGGGGTAGAGTGTTCTCCACCTAATACACACGGCATTTTGCCAGACGCAAGCAAGTGCAAGCAGCGTTCTTTGAGGTTGGCGCGCAAGGCGTGGTGTGCTGCATTTATCTCTGTTAGTGTAGCGCCGTAAATGCGCTGCGCTTCTTCTTCACCCGCAACTTCAATATGTGAAATATATTGCTGGCCAGCTTCGCAAAGGCGGTCATTGATTTCTTTCCATTCGCTCGAAACAGGAGGCATGAAAA
>JBIKZM010000138.1:0-4573 GCA_044354735.1 Crocinitomicaceae bacterium | reverse complement strand
TTAAAGACGCATTCGGAACTGGCAACAACATCGACGCGCAAATGCTCGTTCGTACAGATCTCATTAAGTTCTCCGTTGACTTCAACGCGCGTTACATGATGGAGTTAGGTGGTAACCCCGCTTACGGAGGTCTTACTTTCAGAACTTCAGATGCAGTTGCTCTAATGGTGGGTTACTCGCCCATTCCAAATTTCAACTTCGGCTACTCCTATGACATCAACATCAATAAATTAGCTAGTATTTCTCGTGGCTCACACGAAATGATGGTTAAATATTGTTACTTCTTGCCGCCGCCTCCAAAAACGAAAGCAAGACACCCTCGTTGGTTATAAGAGGAAAAAGTGTAACCATTTACATTGTTCTTACGTTATACCCGAAATTATACCTGTAGCTAGTTACTTGGGAATAGGTCAGAACCAAAAACAAACGAATGAAAAAGTATTTAAGTTTTCTCTTTGTTCTTATCTTCATGTACGCTTGTAGCGACATCGAAGGGAATTTAGTAGGTGTGAGTGGTAGAGACACCTGGTATCCAGACGTCCTCGGCCCTGGAAAAGTCCCGCTTGGCATGGTCTACGTGCCCTCCGGAGCTTATCAGGCCGGTGAAGACGACGAAGACATCATGGGCTTCCATACAGCGCGCAAGCGCACTGTGTCAGTTCCTGCATTCTACATGGACGCCACCGAAATTTCTAACAACGAATACCGTCAGTTTGTGCACTGGGTCCGTGACTCCATCGCACGTGAAAAATTGTATCGCCGTAGCTACGACGAAGAAGCTGAGCGTTGGGTAAATATCCCAGACAACTTCTTTAAAGAGCCATACAGAACGCTTATGGCCATGGGTTCCGACCTTCAAGGTGGCAATACGCCTTTCCAGCTGTTCATGGATTCTACCAATGGTTCAGAGGTAGACAAAACCATCATGACAATGCTAGGCAGCTATGACAAATCTAAAGGAAAAGGTAAAAAGTTAGTCAACGGCTTCCAATATGACCAAAAGAAATATGGTATTGCAGGTGGTCCGGATGAAAAATTTGACGTAGTCATGTCAGACGATGACCTCCGTGGTATTTTCCAAATGTATAGTGGCGCAGCCAAGAAAAACGCTCCAGATAAAACAAGCGCTAAAGGTGCATCTACCAAAACAAAATACAATCAAGGTGGACGTGTAGAAAACCGCAAATACTTCACGCTTAATTGGTTGGAGCCGGTAGACTACGAAGATCCAGAAGTTGCATTCATGCTTTCTGACATGTACCTAAGTGAAGCAGAGCGGTTCTATAACCGCCGCGAAATCGACACACGCTTACTTTATTTCGATTATTACTGGATTGACTACAAAGAAGCAGCTCGCCGTGGTAAAATCATCACTAAATCCATCGATGCGCGCAAAACATTTGCATACGATAGCCTCGATAAAGAAGCTGAAAATACACTTTATCAGCGTTCACGTCGTGAGCCTCTGGGCAAAGACTACAAATCAAATGACCTTCACCGCTCTACACTAATGACAATGGATCAAAATACCAACAAGGTTTGGGTTGATACCACTGGCTACACAGAGCAATGGTCTGAATTCAGTAAACTCAACGATACAAACTCTTTGAGAGGAACAATTCTACAAAATCCAGGTCAAGATCTAGATCTCGGATTTACCAATAGTAAAGGCGCACACAATGCCATTAGAGGGCATTCTGACCGCTCGCGCTTCATTATCAAAGAACGCATCAATATATACCCTGATACACTTTGTTGGGTAAGAGACTTTACTTATGCCAATAAGTCTGCCATGACCCAAAATTATTTTTGGAACACGGCTTACGATAACTACCCAGTTGTTGGCGTTACTTGGTCTCAAGCGAAAGCCTTCTCTGTATGGCGCACACAAATCTTCCATTCTTGGTTACAATCCAACGGAGACCTATTCGTAAACGACTTCCGTTTACCTACAGAATCTGAGTGGGAGCGTGGGGCAAGAGGTGATCTTGACAACTTGCAATATCCTTGGGGTGGCCCTTACATTAGAAACGCTAGCGGTTGTTTCTTGGCAAACTTTAAACCCATGCGTGGACGTTATTTCGAAGACGGAGGGTTCTACACAGTAAAAGTATACAGCTACAACCCGAACGGTTTCGGTCTTTATTGTATGGCTGGAAACGTAGCTGAATGGTGCGCTACCGCATACGACGAAGCAACTTACGAGTTTGCTCACGATATGGCTCAGGACTTTGAATACGATGCCAAAGATGGCGAGGCTCCAGTTAAAAAACGCAAAGTGTTGCGCGGTGGTTCTTGGAAAGACATCGGTTACTACCTTATGAATGCAACGCGCACTTATGAATATCAAGATACAGCTAAAAGCTACATTGGATTCCGTAACACCATGACGCACCTAGGTCGCGGTGGTAAAGACATCGAGCAAGAAAACGGTGAAGAGATTCAAACAGATATTATCCTAAACTAAACTATAAACTATAATTCAATTAATTTCTAAATTCTAAAAAAAACAAAAATTATGAGTGGTAATGGTGGATTTTTTGCTTCGCGCAAGTATAAATTAATTACAAAGTATGTAACCGGCTACGGAGCTTCAGTGGTCATCCTTGGAGCACTATTTAAAATCATGCACTGGCCTCTTGCCGACCAAATGTTGATTGTTGGTCTGATTACAGAGTCTTTGATCTTCGCATTCATTGCAATGGAGCCACTCCATGAAGAAGTAGATTGGACACGCGTTTTCCCTGAATTGGGTGTCGAAGAAAATAACGATGAAAACCGTTTGTTACCACTTTTGAAAAAAGGCGGAATGGGTGGCGGTGCTGCTGATCATCTTGCAAAAGAGTTGGATAAAGCAGGCATCGACCAAACTTTGCTAGCTAAACTAAAAGACGGAATGTCAAACCTTGCCGATAACGCTAAATCTCTTGGTGCCATTTCCACAGCAGCTGGCGCAACAGACTCTTACGTTAAGAGCTTAGAAACTGCATCTGAAGGCTTGAATAAATTGACTGAGCAATATGCCTCTACAGCAAACGTTATTGCTGGAATTGCAGTTGAAGGACAAGGAAACTTTGGTGCCGAAATGCAAAAATTAGGTCAAAATCTTGGTGCACTCAATAACGTTTATGAACTTCAATTGAAGTCTTCGCAAGATTATCTAGAGAGCATGCAACAAATGAGCAGCTTACAAGACAGTATCAAAGCAATTATGGCAGACCTTTCCGCTTCTGCAAAAGATACGGCTTCTTACCGTGAAAACATGGCCATGTTGTCTCAAAATCTTACAGATTTGAACAACGTATATGGTAACATGTTGCGTGCGATGAGAGGTTAATCCCTTTCTTTAAAAATTTATTTAGTAGTAACAAATTAAAAATTAAAGAAAATGGCAGGTGGTAAGGAAACCCCAAGACAGAAGATGATCGGTCTCATGTACTTGGTATTGACTGCACTTCTTGCGTTGAATGTGTCTAAGCAAATTCTCGATGCTTTTGTAGCCATCGAAGACAACATTCAACGAGGAAGTATTACACAATACGATCGCGGGCAAACTGCAAAAGGAACGCTAATCGAGGAGCTAGGCAGCGTAACCAAAGACGAAGCCGGACGTGCTAAAGCTGTAAAAATCAAGAAGTATCTTGGCATGATTAACAAAATAGACAAAAATGTCGGTGAATTTATCAAGTACGTAGATGAACTTAAAATTGATTTGATTGGCAAGGTTGAAGGTCCTGATAAGGTGAAGACGGCCAAGATGAACGACAAAGAAAGCATCGTTTGGAAAAAATATGATCCAAGTTTACCATTGCTTCCTGCACGTTTATACTTGCAAGCGATTGAAACCAAAGACAACTTTGACATCCCAATGCACGAAATCGTGGGTTCAGAAATTTCTAAAATAGACCCTACAAAAAAAGGCAAGAAGCTTTGGGAGCTCTACAAGGGTTTACGCACTTCAATCGTAGAAATCTCTGGTAACTACAAAGAAGGAGATAAAAACGTCTGGAAAGTCAAAGTCAAAGAAATCAACAAGTTCAAAGATTTTCAGGATTTAGAAAAGCAAATTTTGAAGATGTTCAACGCGCCTGGCAACAAGGTGAATCCTGAGGATCTAGAAGCGCTTGTATCTATTTATCAAGAGTTGACCAAACAAGAATTTGATGAGCACCACGAAGCAAAAGATATTCACTGGTTAGGCCGTACTTTTGACCATGCTCCATTGGTAGGTGCTTTGGCATCTTTGAGTTCTATGCAAAACGAAATTTTGGCCGCCCGTGCCAAAGCAGTGAATTTGCTAAAATCTAAAGTAACTACAGGTGAATTCTCTTTCAATAAAATTCAACAATTGGTTAGCGGCCCTGGGGTTGCTACAGCTGGTGAAGAAATTGAATTACTCGTTACTATGGCAGCTTATGACTCTGACAAAAATCCTAACGTGACTTCAAGCTCTGGTAATGTAGAAATCAAAGAAGGTATTGGCCGCATCAAAATGAAAGCGGGCATGACCGACATGAAAGTAAATGGTACTGTAACCATCGTTAACAAATCCGGAGTTCCTTACAAAAGAGAC
>JBIKZM010000137.1:0-4576 GCA_044354735.1 Crocinitomicaceae bacterium | reverse complement strand
ACAGCATGCTTTTTTTGTAATAACTGAGCTTTATGCTGTCTTTGGGCAAAATAGCATCTTGCGCAAAGTGTTGAAATGACAGCAGCATGAGGCAGAGCAAGAACCTCATTTTGATTTTTTGAGCATTTCGATGAGGCGCTGTAAATCAGCCTCGTGTGAGAAGTGTACGATGAGTTTTCCTTTGCCCTCAGGGGTTTTGTCTATGCTGACTTTTGTACCGAGTTGTTCGGTGAGGTAAGAGAGGTAAAGCTTTTCGGTCGTGGTGAGGCTGGGTTTGGTTTTGGAGCTAGATGTAGCTGGACTCGCTTTTTTGGCAGCTTCTGGTTTGGAAAGGGCCTCTACGTCGCGCACAGAAAGTTGTTCGTCTAGGATGCGTGCAAGCGCCTGTAATTGTTCTTTTTCTGTAGCCAACGAGAGGAGTGCTCTGGCGTGGCCCATAGTAATTTGTTTGTCGCGAACAGCAGCTTGAATGGCATCGGGTAGTTTGAGTAAGCGCAGGTGATTGGCAATGTGCGAACGCGATTTAGCTACTTTTTCGGAGAGTTGTTCTTGGGTGAGTTTGCACTCCTCGAGCAAGCGTTCGTAGGAAAGAGCAACTTCAATGGCGTTGAGATCTTCGCGTTGGATGTTTTCCACAAGCGCCATCTCGAGCATGGTTTGGTCGTTGGCGATGCGCACATAGGCCGGAACTTCAGTGAGCCCAGCGAGCTGTGCAGCTCTAAAACGACGTTCACCCGAAATGAGTTGGTAGCGGTCACGACCCATTTTGCGCACTGTTAGTGGTTGTATGATGCCATGGGTTTGGATAGAGGTCTTGAGCTCTTCCAAAGCGTTGCGCTCAAAATGAGTGCGCGGATTAAAGGGGTTGGCTTCAATCAAAGAAATGGAAATGAGCGCAACCGCACCGGCAGGAACTGCGCTTGCACCAGTAATATCTGTTTCGGCATTTTGAAGCAGTGCGCTAAGGCCACGGCCTAAGGCGGGTTGTTTTTTAGCGTTAGAGCTCATGGTCAATATGGATATTTTTGTCGTCGTTTCCGATTTTAGTAAGGTCGTTTTTTTGTAAAAGTTCGCGCGCAAAATTGAGGTAATTGATGGCGCCTTTAGACGAGGCATCGTGCATGATGACCGTTTGGCCGTGGCTAGAGGCTTCGCTCAGGGTGGTATTGCGATGGATAACCGTATCAAAAACCAATTCTTGAAAGTGGGTCTTGACTTCGTCGACCACTTGATTGGCCAAGCGCAAACGGGTGTCGTACATCGTGAGGGCCATTCCTTCGATTTCTAGCGCTGGATGGAGCCTGCCTTGTACAATTTTAATGGTGTTGAGTAATTTACTGAGCCCTTCTAGTGCAAAATACTCGCATTGAACGGGAATCATGACAGAATCTGCGGCAACAAGTGCATTGACGGTTATCAGACCCAAAGATGGTGAGCAATCGATGAGGATGAAGTCGTAGTCGTCTTTGATTTGCGCAAGTGCAGCCCTCAGTAAGTATTCTCGGTTGGGCATGTTGATCATTTCCAACTCCGCACCAACGAGGTCTACGTGAGAAGGGAGGATGAATAAGTTGGGATTGCTGGTCTCTAAAATAGCTTCTTGTGCAGGTCGGTTATTGACCAAGCAATCGTAAATATTTTTGACTGATTTTGGGTCAAAGCCAGTGCCTGAAGTGGCATTTGCTTGAGGATCTGCATCGACAATAAGGGTTTTGTATTCGAGTACGCCGAGGCAACCACCCAAATTAATGGCTGTTGTTGTTTTTCCGACGCCCCCCTTTTGATTGGCAATGGCAATGATTTTACCCATAAGTGTTCTATTGAGCTATAAAATTACAAGTTGTTCAGCATACTTTAGAGCCTGTCAAAAGGAACTTATTAACCATTTTGACTGTCTCACTGTCAATATCATTCATTCACAGCTCGTTAGCACAATCTTTAAGCTGCGATTTTTTCGCTATTTTTACCGATATGAAAGCAAAGCGCTACTTGAGTATTGGAAGCGATTCACAAAACGATCTGCAGTTTGATGCTTCAACATGTGCGCCTTTTCATTTGTTACTCTGCCAAGATCAAAACGGTTCAGTTTGGGTTTCTAGCAGGACAGCCCAAGCGTCATATGAATTGAATGGACACCCATACACCCAGACCCGCATACTCGACGCCGGTGACGAACTTTTTGTGGACAAGCACCATATAGACTGGATGCCTATTTTTGGCATCTCTCCAGATGAAATCGTTGCCCAACAAGTACAAATTAAAGCAGCCGATGAAAAACAAAAAGGCATGCGCTTTCAATTGATTTTCATCTACCTTGCCATCGCTTTGATCCTTTTTTTAATGGCTTTTTACATTTAGAGCCCAAAAAAAACACTTGTTCTATATTCGGAATCAGAAATAATTTGTAATATTGCACCCCCGTTCAGTTGAATTGGGCTAAATTTTCAGAGATGAACGTCATTAAACAAATCGAGCAGGAGCTAATCGCCAAAAATGAATTACCAGTTTTCGGAGCAGGTGATACCATTATTGTTTCATACCGTATTGTAGAGGGTAACAAAGAGCGTATCCAGCAATTCCAAGGTGTTGTCTTACAACGCCGTGGTGCCGGAGCAACCGAAACTTTCACGATCCGCAAAATGTCGGGTAATATCGGTGTTGAGCGTATCATTCCAGTCAACTCTCCATTTATCGACAGCATTACCATCGTTAAGCGCGGTGCTGTGCGCAGAGCACGTATATTCTACTTCCGTGAGCGTACTGGTAAATCGGCACGTATCCGTGAGAAAAAGAACTTTGCGAAATAAGTAACCGCAAACTAAATATTTGAAAAGGAGCTTCGGCTCCTTTTTTTGTGCCTACTATTTTTTAACCTCATTTCTAATTGGAGGAGTTCCTTATCGGATGGAGAATCTTAACGAATGGAGATGATCTCGAATTCAGTTCTTCTGTTGAGCGCGCGGTTGGCTGCTGAGGTGTTTTCCACTCGCGGTTGGGCCTCGCCAAAACCCTTATACTGCATTCGGCCGGCATCCACACCCAGCGTTTCTAGATGGGCAGCCACTGCTTTGGCGCGCAGTTCTGAGAGCACTTGATTGCTTGCTGCATCACCGATATCGTCGGTGTGGCCGTTGATTTGTATGCGCAATGTTTGCTGTGTTTGAAGATAGCTCGCAAAACCTTGGAGCAACAATAGCGCATCGGCACTCAACAATGCAGCATCGGTATCAAAAACAATCGCCTCAATGGCATAAGCACTGCCTTCTTGCAGGGAATCAATTTGAAGAGGACTGGTTTCAATTTTTAAACTAGGCGTCTGTAATTGATCTGCACTGATGATTTGCGCCTGAAAACTATAGTTTTCTTTACTGGCTTCTAGACTGATTTTTTGATCCACGCGCACGGCAATGGCGTAGCTGCCGTCTTCATTGCTACTTGTCGTTTGCTGCGCATCGGGCGGCCCCTCATAGCGCACCGTGATTTTGGCATCGGCTACGCTGGTGCCATTCATGTCTTGTAGTTTGCCTGTTAAGATGCGCGTTTCTTTGGGCCGAGCGGCCTGGTGGAGTTCAAAACTGAAGATATCCCAGTTTTCGGCTTGTAGGCTAGAGAAATAAGCTTGTTTTCCGTCGGTCGATACAAAAAGGCCGAGTTCATCGGCGCTTGTATTGATAGGGTAGCCGATGTTTTGGATGGGGCCCCAACCTTTTGCTTCCTTGCGCATCATAAAAATATCGAGTCCGCCCATCCCGGGTCTAAGCCGGCTGCTTTCTGATACAAAATAGAACGTTTCGCCATCTTGATGGAAAAACGGGCTTTTGTCTTTGCCCGGGGTATTCACGATACCAAAAGGTTTGGCCAGCCCCCAACTGCCATCGGTTTGTTTTTCGCTAAAGTAAATATCGTTGTCTTGGCTGCCCTTGCGCAAACTTGTAAAATAGAGGATTTGCCCGTCGGCAGACAAGGAAGGCTGGGCCTCCCAACCGTCTTTTGTATTGACATTTGCACCTAAATTCATAAGTGTGGTCCATTCGTATTGGTCTGAAGTTCCTTTTTTAAGTTGGTACCGACTGCTGTATAGATCGCAGTTTAGGTAATCTTTGTTGTATACTTTTTCTGCCTTGCACGCGCACAAGACCAGTTCGCGGTTGTCTGCTGATAAACTTGCGGAGCCGTAGTTGGTAAATTGACCATCGTTGAAAGGATGCGGCAAGGCCTTGCCAATACTGAATTGCGGCGGTGTTTGACTTTCTGCTACGGTAAATTCTTCTTGAACGTAGCCTGAAATATCACCGAGATTGGTTTTGTCGGCCTTTCTTGTAAAGAAGAGCAAGTTGTTGTCTGGGCTCAACATCGGAAAATATTCATCTTGTTTGGTGCTGACACCATTCACGCGCGCCACATTGAAAGGCACCGGATTGGATTTTGCCTCTAGCGGAAAGCGCAATTCTTTGTAAACCGGTAGGATGTCTTCTTTGAACTTGTTATAGTTGGCTGCTTGTTCACCTGGGTACAGCGAGTCAAAGGACATGAAAGTTTCTAAATAGGTGAGGGCAGCAGCTTTTTCACTGAAGTT
>JBIKZM010000136.1:0-4601 GCA_044354735.1 Crocinitomicaceae bacterium | reverse complement strand
TCTGTAATCTGATTCCATCAGGTCTTTCCTTGAATAAATTCCAATCAAGTTCATTATTTTGACCATATATGGACCGAAGTTCTTTATTTCATTAAGGTCATTCATAAAAAAAAAGGGTTACACTATACAAGTATAACCCTTTTATCTTTTTATCTGCTCCCCCTTCAGGACTTGAACCTGAGACCCTCTGATTAACAGTCAGATGCTCTAACCAACTGAGCTAAGGAGGAATATTTAATTAGGTTGCAAATATATGTAATTTTTCGAATTCAAAAAATGAAAATTATAAATATTTAAGTACTTTTTTTCGCTTTTTTGCTAAGTTATTCAAAATCATCACCATCCAAAGAATAATCATCGAGGCTTGCACCGTACTGCTCTTCGTCGTCGTCTTGATCAACGTAGCTAAGGCTATCTTGATCTTCTCGGTTGGCGGGGCGTAGGATGTTTGTTTTGGATACATTCAGGCGGATTTCAGTACGCATTTGCCCGTCTTCGAGTTGAACGGTTTTGGCAAAGGGTGAGCCGAGTACTTCTACAAGCGTACCGCGTGTGAGAAAATCTATGATGCGCATATTAGAACCCTCGCGCTTCCAAATGGTGCAATTGACCCATGTGGTTTTGGTACGCATTTGGCCGGTTTTTTTGTCTTTCCAGTTTTTGTTGTGGGCAACAGGGAAGTTGATGGCAATGATGCCACGGTCCATTGTTTTGACGTGCGCGTCTTTGCCGATATTGCCGATAAGTCTGGTTTCAAATACTGTAGCCATGTGTTCTAAAATAAAAAAGCGTATACCGGAAAATACCGACATACGCCTTGTAACAATGAAGTAGTCAAATTGTTGCGTTTAGTGCTGATGACCATTCGGGCCATGTGCATGGCCGTGAGCCAATTCTTCAGCTTCTGCATCGCGCACTTCAAGAATGGTGCCTACAAAATGAAGATCTGTGCCTGCAAGCGGGTGGTTGAAGTCCATCTGAATGGTTTGCTCAGCGATTTCCAAAATGCGTCCGCGCAATTGGTTGCCTTCGTTATCAGACATCGGCACCATGCTGCCCACTTGAAACATTTCATTGTCGAAACTTCCGTTTTCGTCGTGGAAAATATTGGTGGGTAACATCACGATATGCTGTGGGTCTTGCTCGCCATAGGCGTTGGCTGCCAAAATATGAAAATCGAAATCTTCACCAGTTGTTTTGCCAGCGAGTTTTTCTTCGAATTCGGGAATCATTCCACCAACACCATACAAGAAGGTCAAGGCATTTTCAGGAGTTGTTTCTTCGATTGTTTCTCCGGTGGTGTGATCAGAGAGTTTGTAGGTCAAGGTGACGACCTTGTTTTGAGAAATTGTCATGTTATTGTTGAATTAATTGCTTTACAAAATTAGGCAACGCGAAGGTTGAGAAATGGATGTCTTCGTTGTAGTAACGGAGGCCTTTTTCGGCAACGAAAGTTTTGATGGCTTCCATATTAGTTGCTTTGCGTGGATCTGCGGAACCTTTGAGGCCGTACTGGAAAGACCACATGCCGGTAGGGTAGGTTGGCACGAAGAACAAGCCGACAGGGGCGTTGTGGGCTCCGAAGATTTGCTGTAAGGTTTGGTTGAGTTCGGCAAAAGCTTTTTCATTGAACTTTGGCGATTCGCCTTGGGCTACTAAAATACCGTCGGCTTTGAGCGTGCGGTAGCAGTTTTGATAGAATTCTACACTGAACAAGCCTTCAGCAGGGCCAACTGGGTCAGAGCCGTCTACAATGAGGAGGTCGTACACTGCATCTGCTGCGCTTTTGATAAATGCGATGCCGTCGTCTACAATGAGTTCTAAGCGTGGGTCGTTGAATGAGGCAGCAATTTCTGGAAGATGCTCCTTACACGCCTTGATGACTTCAGCATCGATTTCAACCATAGTTACTTTCTCGATATTGGCATGACGCAGCACTTCGCGCACCGTGCCGCCGTCGCCACCGCCGATCACCAAAACGTTTTTGGCATTCTGGAGGGTAAACAAGCTTGGGTGAGCAATCATTTCGTGGTAATGGAACTCGTCTTTGATGGTGGTCATGACCATATCGTCGAGGGCCAACATTTTGCCGTATTTCGTAGATTCTAAAATGCGTACGCGCTGAAATGGCGATTGCACATCAAAGAAGACATCTCCGGTAAAGCGCAAAGAAAGCGCTTGGTCTTCGTCTTTGTCTGTGAACCATACGTTGCGGGTATAAAATTCTGGATTGCGCCACTCAGCTGCTTTTTCACGTGCGCTGGTGATGTCAAAATCGTTGCGGGTGAGTAAATTCACTGAACCGCGCTTCATTTCGATGGCTGAGTATGACTTCGCACCAAAACATGCTTTGAGGTGATCAAAGGCGATCCAAGCGTTCATGTCTCCGCAAGTAAAGACGTCAACTGCGGCATAGCCGTATTCTGGCCACGTATGAATAGCCAAATGGCTCTCTTGGATCACGACCACACCAGAAACGCCATAGGGCGAAAAATGGTGAAAGGTAGAGTTGATAACTGTTGCCTCTGCTTTGCGGGCAGCACCAACCATATCGCGCTCGATGGCCGCTACGTCGTTCATGACATGCGGGTCACAATTCATAAACTCAACTAAGATGTGGTTTCCAAGGGCTGTACTACTCATTTTGTGGTGATAAATTAAAAAATTGAGCGCAAAGTTACGCATTTTAAAGGGATTCGAGTGTAACTAATGTTAAATTTTAGTCGGCCAAGTAGCGGAGCTTTTCTAAACTCACCTTGATTCTAGCCTGACCAAATATGACCGTGAGCTGCTTGCCTTTCATTTCTTCGACAATTCCTATGCGATTGGTCTGAAGGAGCTGCACCTGAGCGCCAACCTTGATGCGTTCCTGCTCATACTTCTCGGCGCGCTGCACTTCTTTCTTCGTAGGTGCTTGGGTAGGAGAGGGGCTAGGCGCTTTTTTCTTGATGGTTTGCTTTGATTTCTCTAGGCGTAAAAATTGCGTGAGTTCCTGAAATAGTAAAGTATTGACTTCTTTTTTGCGCGATGTAGCATTGAATTTTTCAATAAAGGCCAACATCTTTTTACCTGCCTGCAACTGCCGCTGACTGGTTTCTTGTACCTGCGTGACCTGACTCTGCTTTTGCTGCAATTTTTGAATTTCTTGCGCGTGCTGCGCGCTTGCTTTTTCTGCAGCCTGAGCAGCTTCTGCCAAACGCTTGTTTTGGGCCAATAACTGGTTGCGCTCCTTTTGTAGGCCACTCAATAGTTTATCGAGTCTTACTTTTTGCTGATTCAAGCGCAATTTGGCATCTTGAATCAGCGCTTTGGAGATGCCATTGAGTTGTGCGACTTCAAACGTAAATGAACTGCCTGGCTGGCCCAGCGCAAATTGATAGAGCGGGGAGAGGTCCTTTTCGTTGAAAAGCATGCAGCCGTTTTGTGCTTCTGGTAGTTCGTCTGCTTTTAATTTGATGTTGCTGTAATGCGTGGTCAGTACGCCAAACACCTGCAGCGCATACATTTGCTCAAAAAATACCTCCGCCAAAGCAGCGCCAAGCTCAGGGTCTGAACCTGTTCCAAACTCGTCTAGGAGCAGTAAAGTTTGGGCATTGGAGCGCCCCAAAAAGAACTTCATGCGTTGCAAGCGGTAAGAATAGGTACTCAGTTCATTTTCAATAGATTGATTGTCTCCAATATCGGAGTAAATCTGCTTGAAAAAACACATCTGGCTATCGGGTGCAACGGGTACTAACAAGCCTGCTTGCAGCATGAGTTGCAAAAGGCCGATCGTTTTAAGTGTGATACTTTTGCCGCCGGCGTTGGGGCCGGAAATGACGAGCATGCGCGATTTTTGTTGCAGCTTCAGTTCTTGGGCAAAGGTTGTTTTGCCCGCTTGCTGATTGGCGCGCCTTAGCAATGGATGATACGCTTGCTTGAGGTGCATGCCTGCGTGCTGCCCAATAGCTGGTAAAACAGCTTGCATTTCAATAGCTAACTTGCATTTGGCGTTTAAGAAATCAATGCGTGTCAGTAAAATTTGATACGCGTTGATCAAGGGGCGGTATTGCACCATAAGCGCCGTAAGGGCTTGTAAAATGCGGTGAATTTCTTTGCGTTCGTCGTCAAATAAAAATTCAAGTTCGTTGTTGAGTGGTACGTTGACTAAAGGCTCAATAAAAGTAAGGCTTCCCGTTTTACTGGAACCTTGGATATTACCCGGTACTTTGCGCTTGAAGGTAGACAGCACGGTCAGAACGCGGCGCTCATTGACATACGTCTCGAGCGTTTCTGCGAGCACTTTGTCTTTGTTGTAACGACGCAATTCTTTGTCAAAATTCTTGTTGATCTGATTGCGCAAAACCCTTATTCTTGCACGAATTTCGGCGAGTTCTGTAGAGGCGTCGTCCTTGATTTGTCCGTTTCGGTCAAATACCTGATCAATTTCTTCAATGATTTCTTTGGTGTAGTAGACGTCTTCGGTGAGTTCTTTTAATAAAGGATACTTAAAGAGCGCATTTTCAAAAAACAGCACCAACGCATTGACAAGTTCTGATGCCTGGTAAATACGCCGAAATCCTTCTAATGTAATGACTGCTTTTTGAATACCTAGTAATTTG
>JBIKZM010000195.1:0-3635 GCA_044354735.1 Crocinitomicaceae bacterium | reverse complement strand
TTGAGCTAGTAGGTCAGCACAGTTTAATTTAAGTTCATATTTGTCTTTCCAAGTTTTTCCAATTTGGAAATCGAGCACGTGGCGACCATTTTCCCAAACGCTAGGTTCTTGTATGTTACCTGCAATCGCAATGCGTTGCCCCACATAGTTATAGGAGAAATTGACAACAAGCTCTTTCTGACTTTCATAAAACAAGCCAACATTGAGAATGTAGGGCGATTGTCCTTGTAGTGGTCTTGCAGAACCCGGATATTCTTCCAAACCTGGAAACGCACTGAGGTCAGCCTCAGAACGGATCAAAGACGCATTGGTATAAAAGGTAGTTCTGGAGAAAATAGAGTTAGAATCGGTACGATTGATCCAGCCAAGATTCATGCGGTATTCTAATTCAGCACCGTAGCTCATGGCCTTTTCTATGTTGTCAAAATAGAGTTCTGGTTGGCCAGATGTACCTGTGCGCAATAGCAATTCAATCGGATTGTCGAACGTCTTATAAAATCCAGATACGCTAATCACTTGCCCTTTCCCTGGGAAATATTCCAAGCGGGTGTCGTAGTTGTTGATAGTGGCGCGTTTGAGTTGTGGATTACCAGACGCTAAGTTGTCATTGAGGAAGTTATAAAAAGTAAATGGCGCTAATTCACGGAATTCTGGGCGGCTTACGGTGCGTGCTGCACTTGCTCTCCATTGAAAACGATTGGTGAATTTGTACGTGAGGTTAAGTGATGGTAAGATATCAAGTACTGTTGTATCTAAGTATTGATCTTCATTTGAACCAAATTCAACGTAGTGGAACTTCTGCTGGTATGCTTCAGCACGCACACCCGCAACAACGCGGAGTTTGCTAAATAGTTTGGTATCCATCATGGCGTAAGCGGCGTTGAGCAAAGAAGAGGCATCATAGCTGTCGTCTACATTGGTTCCTTCTTCTAACTTGAAACCGCCCTGCCCATCGGCCATTAAACCGAGGTTTTCTGCACCAAAAATCTGATCTTCAGGTAAAAGTACCAAGCTGCTATTGAAGCTAGAAGATCCGGCTGGGTCGTATTTGGAAAAACCAAGGTTACGCGCAGCGAAGTCACGGCCTCTATACTGATGGAAGCCACCAAATTTGAGGTAGTTTTTGGAGTCATCTCCACCTACTTGTTTGCTGAGGTCGTAGCGCGCACTTGCGATGTTTTCAGTCATGGTAGACCAAAACATGTTGCCCGCTCCAAGCGTAGAAATATCGTTGTTTTGAACAACAGCAAAGTAGGGCAAAGTGGTATCTACTTGCTGGTACACCATTCGGCGCAAGAATGGGATGTCGCGCTTGACATTGCTGTAACCAACCGTCCAGTTGAATTTCCAGTCGTCTTTGAAGTCGTGCTTTCCGAGTAATTGTGTTGTGAGCAAGTTGTTTTGGGTATACCAGATGTTTGTAGAGCGCTCGTTGTACATAGATTCGATATCCATATCGCGCTTACCTTGACGGGTGTTCACTTTGTCATCAGATGAGATAGAGTATAGTGTTTTGAGTTGCAGTTCTGCTTTCTTGCCCATGTCAAATTTCAAATTGAGCAGGCCCGTATTGAGAATAGATTTGGTGTAAGCCGAATCTTTGAGTTCATTTTTGGTAATGACGCCAGTGGCTTGTTCTTCAAATTCGCGGCGCGTGACCAAACTAAAACTATTTGCATTGTTGTAAGAATAAGCAAATACATAGGACAAGCTCTTTTTGTCTTGGAGTTTGATTTTATTACCTACGCTATATTGAAGGCTGCCATTTGGCAAAGCTGTGCCACGAGTTGTTGACCAGTTTGCAGGAATTAATTTTGCTAAATCAGCTTTTTGCTGTGTATTAAGTGAGCCGAATTCAGCGGTGCTCGGCAGCCCATCAGGAATAGCTCTGGCGTTGGTTCCAAAACCCAAAATATCTGTTGCGCCTCCGTTGTATGTTTTGAAATCTTTGCCTGTACTGATGGTATTGTAGCCTATTCCTATTTGAATATTTTGAAATTTTTCTGATCTGGGCTCCACAGTTTTGATGTCAATGACTCCGCCGGCAAATTCTCCGGGTAGTTCTGGCGTAGCACTTTTCATGATGAAAAGATTCTCGAGCATGTTTGATGGGAAAATATCAAAAGAAAAGGCTTTGCGGTCACTTTCTGTACTAGGTAGCGGAGCACCGTTGATGAGTGCAAAGTTGTAACGGTCAGAGAGGCCGCGTACTACCACAAATTTGTTGTCTTGGACACTCGCGCCGCTCACGCGTTTGAACACTTGAGAAACCCTTGAGTCTGGCGTCTTGATAAACGTATTTTTATTGATGCCGTCTACAACTCCTGCTTGATTGATTTGCATTTTTGTGACCTCCATGTCACCTTTGTTTTTGTCTGTTTTGCGCTCAATTCGCACATCGCCGGTGGTTTGAGATTTAGCTTTGAGTGTGGCCTGTACATTTGAAACTTGGTTGTCTACAACGGTAATGTTGTCACTTTTGAACGTTTCAAAACCTGGGGCTTTCACTTCTACAGTATACGTACCCGCAGTGAGTGCGCTGAAAAGAAAGGTGCCTTTTTCTAGGTCGATGACTGCTTTGTTGGCAACAGACAAGCGAACGGTGAATTCTTTGACAGGTTTGTTGTTATCGTCGAGAACGGTTCCTGAAATAGCACCTGATTGTGCATTCAATTTGCTCGAAAAAAGACCAATACACAAAAAGGTGAGGGCAAGGGTATAATACTTCATTTGATATCTTTAAATATTAGTGCAAAGGTCAAGTTGTATCTTGATGATTACATTAATCAAAGATTAATAAAGCGTTAATAACCTATGTGTATTATTTAACATTAGCGTAACATACAAAGGGAGGCTTGTGGGCCTCCCTTTCAAATGATGTTGTGCTTTATTGCTTATTCAAAAACGATCTTCATCTCGACGCGTCTATTTTTCTGACGGCCTTCAGGCGTATCGTTTGGAGCGATAGGTTTGGTTTCGCCAAAGTACTTGGTGATGAGTCTTGATTCTTCAACTCCTTGGCTGATCAAATACGCTTTGAGCGACTCAGCACGTTTTTTAGAAAGCACTAAGTTGCCATTGTCATCACCTACGTTGTCGGTATGGCCTGCAATTTCGAGTTTCCAAGTCGTTTTCTTTATAAGTAGTTCGGCGAGTTCGTTGAGCGAAGGTTTGGAAGTCTCAAAAATGACATCTTTTGCCGTTTCAAACTCGAGGTTGTCAAAAGCAGTTTTGAGTACTTCAATGACAGCTTGTTCAATGACAGGGCAGCCCTTATTCGTTTTCGGACCTGGTGTATTCGGGCAGTCGTCGTCTTTGTCGAGCAAGCCATCGGCATCGGAGTCTTTGTAAGGGCAGCCTTTGTTGGCTTTTGGCCCAGCGAGGTTGGGGCAGTCATCGTCTTTGTCAAGTAAGCCATCGGCATCGGTATCCGGCCAAGGGCAGCCTTGGTTTTCTTTAGGGCCTGCAACCAGAGGGCAGTTGTCTACGAAATCAAATAGACCGTCGTTGTCTTGGTCTGGGCAGCCTTGATTTTCTTTCGGGCCTGCGTTTTGAGGGCAAATATCTTCGGCATCAGTAATGCCATCTCCATCTTGATCTGGGCAACCATTCAAGGCTGCAATGCCGGCCACTGT
>JBIKZM010000007.1:0-14343 GCA_044354735.1 Crocinitomicaceae bacterium | reverse complement strand
AAGCACAACCACATGTATTCAGGAAGCATTTTGAAGAATTAGTAGTGGGTGAAACGGTGTTTACCCACAAGCATACCGTAACAGATGCCGACATCGTTAATTTTGCAAATGTCTCAGGCGACAACTTCTATGCCCACATGGATGCTACTTCACTTGAAGGCACCATATTTGAGCGCCGTGTTGCGCACGGTTATTTTATTCTATCCAAAGCGGCAGGTTTGTTTGTAGACCCTAAGAAAGGCCCTGTTTTACTGAACTACGGAATTGAAGAGGCGCGCTTTACCAAGCCAGTTTACCCTGGAGCAACTATCGGTGTGCGTTTTACCGTTAAGGAAAAGATTGATCAAGAGAAACGCTCTGAGGATGACATAGCTAAAGGTATTGTGAAGTTTTTGGTAGATGTCTATGACGAAACCGGAGAAACTGTTGCGTTGGCTACCATTCTGACAATGGTTAAAAAACTCACAGACGCTTAATTCTTGCTTTTTTCTTCTTCTTCGGCAAACTCTATCTCGAGCTTGTCGATGTCATAGTCTGTTTCTTCGTTGTAAATATCAAAGAAAGGTTCTTGGAAAGAGCGCATGCTGAACTTGCGTTCTAGCGTCAAAAGAAGCGCGGGCAAGATGATCAAGTTGGTGGCCATGCCCACCATAATTGTAATGGATACCAAAAGCCCCAGCGCCTTAGTGCCTCCGAACTGAGAGAACACAAACATCAAGAAGCCAAAGAACAAAATCACAGACGTGTAGAAAATCCCTAAGCCGGTTTCGCGCAAAGAGTGTAGTATCGCAAAGCGCACATCCCAACCGTGCTGTTTGAGTTCATTTCGGTACTTTCCAAGAAATAGGATGGCGTTGTCTACAGTAATCCCCAATGCAATACCAAAAACGAGAATAGTGGATGGCTTGAGCGGTATCTGAAAATAACCCATGATGCCCGCCGTAAAGAGCAATGGAATGATGTTCGGTATCATCGAGACTATAATAATGCGCATAGAGCGGAACAAGAACGCCATCATGATGGCGATAGAAATGATCGCGAAGATGAGGCTTTGCAGGAGGTTCACAAAAAGGTATTTGGTGCCTTCCGTTTGAACGACTTTAATGCCCGTGAAAATCAAATCGTATTGTTCTGCCGCAATGGCTTTTTTGAGATTTTTATTGAATTGAGGGGTTCCGGCGTAGGTCTTGATTTTTTCAGGATCCATGTCAAACGCCAGTTGTTTTTCGTCGTTACCCTTTGAAACAAGTGCGGTAAGGCTATTGAATACGCCAGTGTGTTCGTAAATGATGCTATCCAGCGCCGCGGTATTGCCTTTCGAAATTTTGGTGTAAAGCCGATCTAAGGTTTGTTGGTCTGGGTTGAGAATGTGGTTGATTTTGATTTTGAGCGCATCTAGGGCCGGCCCTACTTGGTCTACGCTGAGGTCTTTCATTTGCATGCGAATGCGCAGTGTGGTTTTGCTGGTGTCTACTAAGTTTTTAAGCGAGATAGAGCCACCATTGAGGCTGCTCATGTCGAGTTTGTCGATGTATTTTTTGAGGCGAAGTTTGTCGCGGTTGGAGATGAGTGTATATTTACTGGGGTCACCACCGTGGTAGGCCATATTGATAGACTTGATGAGGTCTACATAAGATATACTTTTGGAAAAGAGCGTGTCTTTGGCAAATACACTTTGTATTTCTTCTACTTTTCGCATGGTCTCGGCATTGAAAAGACGGCCTTTCTCTTTATAGTTGACTGTAATTTCAAAAGGAATAGAGCCGCCGAAATTGCGTTCAACAAATTTAAGGTCGAGCAAAATGGGGTCGTCGGCGGGTAAGTCGCTGGTGATGTTGCCGGTCGAAATGATTTTGGTCATGCCGTAAATACTGAAAATAACGAGCAAAATAGAGGTGACGTAAATCCAAGGGCGGTATTTGGTCACAATTTTGACAATGAATTCAATAAAACCTTGCGAATATACGCGGCTGAGGTGTTTGAGGTGGCGCGGTTTTGGTGGTTTGGCGAAGGATGCAAAAATGGGGATAATGGCCAATGAGAGTACAAAAACCACCATAATATTCCAGCTCGAAACAATACCAAATTGAGCCAGTTTATCAGAGCTTGTAAAGGTGACGAAGCCGACAGCTGTGGTGAGGTTGGTTAAAAAAGTAACCGAACCTATGCGCTTGATCATGACAAACAAAGAGCGCATTTTGTTATCGAGCCGCACGTATTCTTGGTGGTATCGTGTAATGAGAAAGACGCAGTTGGGCACCCCAATCACAATTAAGAGTGGGGGCACAAGCGCCATGATAATAGAAAGCTGATACCCCATAAAGGCAATACTGCCCAATGCCCAAATGACGGAAATAAACACGACCACATTGCAAAGTAAAACGACGTAAAGCGATCTAAAAAATATATAGAGCAGAAGCGAAGAAGCTAAAATAGATAGTCCTAAGAAAATATACATTTCGGAGACGATGCGCCTGCCAACAACCACACGGATATGCGGCAGGCCAGCAAAATAGACTTTTCCAAAGTGCTTTTCATATTTGTCGGCAAGGGCTTCAATTTGAAGCACTACCCCTGATTTTTTGGGATTGGAAAGCACTTTTTCATCGATTCCGATCATTAACAAAGACACATTGCTGGTATCGTTGTAGAGCAAACCTCTATATATTGGGTTTTTGCGAATTTCGTTACGGACTTCGTCTATCGATTTATCTCTAAACGTAGTGTCAGAAAAAATCCGGTGAATTTCAAATTCATTTTTCTTGATATTGTTGGTGATACCAAAGAGCGTGGCTTCAGAAACAACGTTGTCTACACCTTTTATTTTAAGGATTTGGTAACCAAGTTCACGCCACTTTTTGAAGTTTTCTTCGGTATAAAGTGAGTCGGTCTGAACGGCAATGACTAATGTAGAACCATCTTCTCCAAATTGTAACTTGAACTTTTCGTAGTCCATTTGGATAGGGTCGTCTTTTGGCAGGGTGTTGCCGAAGCGGTTATCGACCTTGAGTGAAGTAACAGCATAGTAACCAAAAAACACGGTAACGATACCGATAATGGCTAGTACGAACAAGCGATTCCTTAATATAAAACTGGCTACTCTACTCCACATGAGACTAAATGTACAAAAAATGAGGGGTGAAGTTAAGAATTATTGTCTAAATGACCCTAATTCGGTTCAATGAGCCCTGCAGCGCTGTCCGATAAGTCCCTATTAAAGTTTCAATTTGAATCCAAGTTGCAAAGCACGAGGCAAGGCCGAACGATAGCCCTGGGGTAAATTGGCAACAATGGCCATGTTATTGGCCATATTCTGCACGCTGGTGTATGCGCTCCATTGCGTATTGAAGTGAAAGTTAAATGAAAAATCTACGATGGTGAAGGCCTCGATGCAGTTGACTAGCGCATAATTTTGATTGGATGTTGCAAAGATCAATTCATTTTGCCCCGGGGTTGTACGGGTGCTTCCTACGTAATTGGCACTCAAAATTGCGTTCCATTTTTTGTGCTCGAGCCCAATGCTTCCGCTCAACAAGTGTGGGGTAATGAAGGGAATATGATCGCCGCTAGAGATTTGCCCGCTGCCCCAGTCTCCACCTCCATTGATAAAAGTTTCAGAAAAAGTAGCATGGGTATAGGTGTAACTCATTTGCAAAGGCATTCGCAGGCTTTTTGATTTACGGAACTTAAGGACGCACAAAGCACTTAACTCTAAGCCTTGAACACGGGCTTTGCCCGCATTGAAGAGTTCGCCTGTTCCCATGCCGCCACCTGATATATTGTCAGAGCCTAAAAGGTTAGCGTAGTCACTACTGAAAAGCACAGCTTGAATTTGGCGCTGTTGGCGGTTTGTAAAGCGATATCCTAATTCGTAATTGAGAGCTACTTCTGATTTGGCTTGCTCATTTGAACTTGTGCCGGGCATTCCTGGAGGTGAGAAGCCTTTGTGTGCACCTAAAAAGAAAGTGTTGTTGGTATTCATTTGGTAGGAGAAACTAGCACCAGGAAGCCAAACCTGAAGTTGGTTATTGGCACTGGCTAAATTGTTACCAGTTCTGCTGTAGTCGGCCGTGCCGTAGTTGAAAAAGTCAAGTGCAATACTTTCTTGTCTGAATCCCGCGCTGATGCTCATTTTTTTGAATTGTAACTTGTAATTGGCAAATAAAGCGATACTCCAAGCATCTCTGATTTGGTTTTCTTGGTTGCCCTGTTCGCCACCATCGCTTAAAACCATAAGACCGTTTGTCATTTGGTATTTACTTTGTTTGCCGTAACGGTTGGCCTGATCTTGATGCAAGCGCAGGCCCAATTCTACTTGGTGTTCAAACGCGCCGCTGTGAATTTGGTAAAGCGCAGCGGTCTGAATACCTTTTGAAAAGTAACTACGGGCCGCATTTCTGAATATAACTTCTCCGTTGGCTTGCCCGGTCATGATGGCGTAGCCCGTGCTGTTTGTAACATTGTCAGTTAAAATAGCATTGATGCTTTGCCCTCCAAAACTATTTGCCCGGCCCCAATCTCGGAAGGTTTGGGTGAGGTAAGCGCTAGTGAGTATTTGTAGCGTTTTAGTTGGCTTGACACTGTGTTGCACGACCAAGTGATTATGGTAGAGATTGAGCTCATCTTTTTGTGTGCCCGCATAGCGGCGCAGTGGATTGGCTTGAAAATCGGCATAATTGAGCCCAAGGTAGGTTTCCCGGGCTTGTTCTTCAACATGCAGTACTTTGAGTTGTACGCTTTGTTGGATTCGTGCCGTTTTTTGGCTTTGCCAACGCACCTTTCCAAGAAAATCTCTACGGTCAAAACCAGTGTTTCCTCCTCCGTCGAGTTCTTTGAAACCAGTTGCTGCTATCCTGTTGACCTCGAATAAATAACTAAATGGCCCCTTCGTATCGCCAACCCAGATGCGCTGTTGGTTCATGCCAAAATTGCCGTAGCTTCCTTGCGCATAGGCTTTAAATGCAAGGGGAATGGGCGTAGAGAGCAAATTGATGGCGCCTCCAATGGTATAAGGTCCGTATTTGATTTGACTACTGCCTTTTAATACTTCTATGCCGTTGATCCGCGCAAAAGTGGGGAAATAATAAGCCGCAGGATCGGCGTAAGCTGCGGGGGCCATCAAAATACCATCCTCCATCACGGTAATTTTAGAACTCCTGTTGACTGGCGTGCCGCGCATGCCGATATTTGGCCGCAAGCCAAATCCATCTTCGTCGCGAACCTGAATACCAGGCATGCTGCGCAAAACTTTGTTGATATCTGGCTGGTTCAACTTTTGTAATTCGGCATTGGTCATGCGGGCGCTAGATCCAGAAATGAATTTATTTTGAACCCCAAAAATGGAAACGTCTTGTGTTTCTATGGTTCTGAGCGAGTCAGTGGATTGAGGTTGTTGCGCAAATAGGAGTAGGGGGAAAAAGAAGATGAGTATGGAGAGTTGCCGCATTTTATTTAGATTAAATATAAATAACGAGGCAAAAGTACGGTATGCAGTCGCAAACGGAAATACCATTTAGTTGGTATTTTCTGCTTAGGGACAGGAAATAAATAAATAGCTTTGACGCAATTCATAAAGCGAACCCAATGTCAGAAATAGTCATGTATGGTTTTTTAACGGGGATGGTAATGAGTATGATGCTCGGAACCGTTTTTTTCGCTTTGGTGCAGAACAGCATTGATTACGGCTTTCGAACAAGCGTATTCATTTCAATTGGTGTAATCACCTCTGACGTTATTTTGATTGTTTTGAGTTGGTTCAATACGGAGTTGATTCCCAAAGGGGGAACAACAGATTTGGTGGTGCGCATTTGTGGCGCGGTATTTTTGTTGCTATATGGTTTGTCAAACCTCTTGAAAAAAGAAAAGGCAGCTTATCCTCAAACCGAAAAGAAACAGCTTTTGAAGTTCGTTTCAATGGGCTTTTTACTTAACATTCTGAATCCGGGAAATTATATTGGTTGGTTGGCGGTTACAACCCAACTCAAAACAGTCGTTAAGTATGAAGTCTCCGAAGCCACCTTTTATTTTGCCGGAGCCTTGAGTGCTATTTTCTTGCTGGAGTGCCTGATTTCTTGGAGCGCCTCTTTTTTAAAACCGTATATCACTGATCAGTTTTTAAGACTTGTCAATAGGCTCATTGGCGTCTTGTTCATTGCCTTTGGAATCGCGCTCTTCTTTTACTAAAAAGTGCTCGAGATTGCCTTTCAATAAAAATTCCTCCGCAAAGTAGCTCAAGTCTTCAAATTCGCGTTGGGCAGGCTGATCAGTTGCCAAAATGTTTGAATTTTCTCTCAGACGCGTGTAATCTAGTAATCTCAATGATTCGACTTTTCCATTTTTGAGCTGCGCATAATTGTAAAAAAGCTTGGCGCGGATGGCAGAAATCACAACCTCCCCATTGATTCTTGCGAGGTCGAATTTCAGCAATAAAGGCAACTTGCACCATTTGTGGATATCATAAGCCACAAAGTCGCCCTGCGAATAAATAATGGTACTTTGTTTTTGTAGCCCGCTGAAAGGATCCTTTATGTCCAGAAATTCAATCGGTTGTGCATTGTGCGGATGCCCACCGAGCACCAAATCTATACCTGTTTGACTACAAATTTGATGCATGTTGTCTACAATAGTCTGCGACGGATACGGTTGATACGCACAACCCATGTGCAAAAATGCCACTAAGAATTCAGCACCTTTTTGCCGTGCTAATTGGGCTTGGTGCACGATCAAAGAGAAGTCGGGGTTGGCTTCGTTTAAATTCAGGTGATTGGCTAAGTAAGATTTACCAGGTGGGCAAACCAATGCATTTAAAGAAAACGTGTAAGATAAAAATGCGACTTTGATACCGTTCTTTGCTATGATTGGAAATTGGTCGCGTTCTTCAAAAGACCGCGCCGTTCCAACGTGTGCGATTTTTTTGGCATCTAAAAATTGTAGTGTTTCAATAACCCCTTCTTCACCTTGATCCATTGAGTGATTGTTGGCTGTAGAAAGCACGTCAAAACCTTTGTACTGCCCAAGACCCGAGAAAACATTGAACATGTCTTGATCGGCATTGAAGTACATATTACTGAGCATGACTTCTGGTACAAGTGACGCAGGTTTATTCGGATTCAAGGGCGTTTCTAAATTGCCAACAACCAAGTCAGCAGCGAAAAAAAAGTCACCGCTATCTTCCCAAAGATTTTTACATTGCTCGGGAGTAATGCAAAAGTACGGCATCAGGTCACCGCCAGCGCTGAGGGTAACTTTTTGGGTGCTATTAGAAGTGTCTTTATTTTGAAACTTCGCTCCTTGACTTTGAAAGTATTGTTCCAGATCCGCGCCTTTATCACCTTTAAGGATCGCGCGGTAGTAATATTTGTAGCCAAAATAAAGTTGCTGCCGAAAGTTCATCTTGCGCGGATCTTCGTGATGACCCTTCATCGGATGCAGCCAATCCTTACCGCCCAATGACTTGCGAATCTTGAATAACAAGCGCACCAGTCCCACCAAAAACTTACCTTTCAGGGTTATGGGCCGAACGGGGTTGTAGGTTCTTGTGTCGAATGGCATGGTGTAAAAATAGAAAACAAAAAACCCTCAATTCGTTATGAATCAAGGGTTAATTTCACAATAATGTACTCGAGGCGGGACTTGAACCCGCACGGGCAAATGCCCACAGGATTTTAAGTCCGGCGTGTCTACCGATTCCACCACTCGAGCTCAAAAGAGCGAGAAACGGGACTCGAACCCGCGACCCCGACCTTGGCAAGGTCGTGCTCTACCAACTGAGCTATTCTCGCTTGAAACACCCATTATTGTTTGGCCGTTGCTTTACTAGGGGCGACAAAGTTAATTATTTTTTTAATTTTTCAAAACACTAGACGCATTTTCCTTGCGATTTTTCAAAGAAAAATACATCCAAGTGAGCGGCAAGAGCAAAGCGTAGTTGTAATAGAGGTCTTCAAATGGAATACTGATCATGCGCCAGCCAATGAGGTGTTGCTCACTGTACCAAACGATTGGCTCAGGAGTAGTGGCGCCGGTAAGGATGCCATTCACGATAAAAAAGGGAATCAGACAGAGCAAATAGGCCCACATAAAATCTTGGTACCAAGTCTTGTTGCGCAGTAGAATTGTCAGTGTAAGACTCAGAAAACAAGCTAAAGCGGTATAATAGTTGTCGCTATATAACAACAACCATAGTGTTGAAGTAGACATAAATAGGTAAGCAAACCAAGCGGAGACTTTACGCTTATTGCGATTTGGAAAGTAAGCCTGAATAACTTTGAAAATGAATATGAAGTTATAGGGGATTACTATAAAAAACAACACTTCTTCGATGGGTAGATGACCGAGATAAATTTTCAAGAGGTAGTCTGGATTGAAGCCCCAAACGCCCCACTGTGTGAAAAATTCGTCCCAAATGAGAAAAGGTACCGCAACAATAAGCGCGGCAAGGAAGACAAAACGCCATTCTTTATAGAAAGCTACTTTGCGATCAAAACTGAGTGCAAAAGGCCCCGCAAAGGAAAGGAGAATAACCCAACCATATAGACTCATGCGCTTTGTTGTTTTTTGAATTGCTTGCGGCTATCGATATAAAAGCGAAAAGGAACCAGCAGCATTCCGAAACACTCGCCATGTTCTTTGCCCAAATGTTTGTGGTGAATTTTGTGGGCTCTGCGGATGGCATAAAAGTAAGGGTGTTCGATATCGCGTAGCCATTTGAAACGGCGGTGGATATAAACGTCGTGGATCAGAAAGTAGGCCAAACCATAGGCAGCAATACCAAAGCCAATCCAGACCGGGAAGTAGGTTTGATTCATGAGGCCGAGCATAATACAGAGCCAAGAGGGGATGGCGTAAATCAAGAAGAAAACATCGTTTTTCTCAAAAAAACCAGGCTCCACTTGATGATGGTCTTTGTGGAAATACCACATGATGCCATGCATGACGTATTTGTGCGTTGCCCACGCCATAAATTCCATCCCGAAAAAAGTTGCGAGTGTAACAACCGGACCCCACCACATCATAAACGAAAAGTTAAAAAAGTAAAAAAAATGGTCATGTAAATAAACAAGGCCACCGCCACATTGTTTTGCTCGTTCAAATGCCATTTGCGATAGACAAATTGCAGTAGTAAGGAGGTAATGAACCAGCAAACATAATTAAAGCTAGGAATCAGGCCGTCTTTCCAATACCAAAATCCGAGTTTGACGGCAACGGGCTCCATTAAAAAATCCAGAAACACCATCAGGACCGCCGCTAAAATAACTTCCAACCAAAACCTAAGTTGAAGAGAGGCAATCACCGCTGCACTCACGATGCTGAGCATGGCCCAATTGACGCCAATGATAAGCGGAACACCGAATAATTTGGGCCCTAGCACATGCCCGTAATGGTAGTCGCCAAATAAAAAACCCGTGTGCACGCCAATCCATTCTACACTCATGCCTGTTAGAAAAGACAAACCCATATACAGCCAGAAACGGACGCCGTATTTCTTTCTGCCAAGGAGTAAAATGCTAAATGAGAGGAGGAGGTGAAAAAATGAAAGGCCAATAAAAAAGGACTTATAAGGACCGATAGACATACCTACAAGACCAACGAGATAAAAAATCCCAATGAAAATGATCAGCTTTCGACTCAATTTGTTGTGTGTTTTTCAATAAATGCTTGCCCTGCAATCATATTGGTAATGATGTCTTCAAGTGGCGTGTATTTAAAAGACAATTCTTTTTCAATTTTGTTGCGCTCATAGCGCAATACTTCGTTTGACGATCGAGCGGTTTCAATGGTGAGCCCATCTCTTTTGCCACTTAAATGACACCATAGTTCATGAAAGGCTGCAAAAAATAAAGTAAGCGTTTTGGGTGCTTTGATCGTTGGAGGGGTTTTCCCGAGACTGCGGGCAAAAACACTAAACAATTCTCGAAAAGTTTGCTGGGGGCCAACGACCAAAAACCGTTCGCGCACAACGCCTTTTGCCACTAATTCGGCCATGGCCCAAGCCACATCGCGCGCATCTACAACTGCATTTGCTCCGCTGGTATAAAATTTCAAGCCTTTTTTGGCGGTGTCGAGCATTTGCAAAGATGGGCTTCCTGGTGCTGCTGGCCCCAAAATAACACATGGATTCACGATTACAGCCGTTAGGCCTTCTTCTATGCCTCGCCAAACTTCTTTCTCGGCCATTAATTTAGAAATACCGTATCCGCTGTGCCGCGCACCTTCTTGCCATTTGCTTTTTTCATTGACAAGCGTTTCTTTGCCACCAATGGCAGCGGTAGAACTTACATGACAAAAGTGTTGAATGCCGTATTGAATAGATAAATCGACCAAATTGGCAGTTACGTAGCGGTTTTGTTGAATGCAAGCTTCAAAATCAGCTTTAAAAAACGACACCAAGGCTGCACAATGGTAAATAGTTGAACTTCCCTTCACGAGGTTTTTCAAGTCATCGATATCGAGAAGATCTGCTTTCACCCATTCCACCAGCGTCCATTTTTCAATAGCTTGTTCATTGAAATAGTAGGTGAAAAGTTGCTGTACTGCCTTTTGTTTTTGAGCGTTGCGATAAACTGCTCGCACGCGAAGATTGCGCTTGGTAAGCTCTATTAAAACATGACTTCCGAGAAGTCCGGTGGCACCTGTTACTAAATTCACGCTCTAAAGCTAGGGATTACTTTTGATAGAAAGCCGCAAGCGCTGCTTTGATTTGTTCGGCTGCGTAATCTAGTTGTGCAGCGGTATGCGCTGAAGACACAAAGCCGACTTCATAGCCGCTGGGCCCAAAATAAACACCAACGTCCAAAAGATAGTGGTGCATGAAGTTAAACGCCGCCATATCGCTTGCTATTTGACTTGCTGCTGTTATGCGTTTTTTGCCGTTGAAGGAGAACCAGAAGATGGACCCCACACAAACGAGCTCCATTGGGTAAGCTTGCGCAAATGCAAATGAATTGATTGAGTCTACAAAGGTTTGGGTGCGCTGCGCTTGCTTGGTATAAAAACCATCTGCCGCACACAACTCGAGCTGCGCAAGACCTGCAGCCATCGCAACCGGATTACCAGAAAGTGTGCCGGCTTGGTAAACAGGTCCTTCGGGAGAAACATAGGCCATGATTTCTTTTCTCGCGCCGTAAGCACCCACAGGCAAGCCGCCACCGATGATTTTACCGTAGGTGACTATATCTGGCGCAATGCCATACAGTTCTGCCGCGCCGCCAAACGCCACTCTAAATCCGGAAATTACTTCATCAAAAATGAGCAACACCTGGTATTTTGTGCAAAGAGAGCGAAGAAGGTTCAAGAAGGTGAGGTCTTGGAGCAACAAACCGTTGTTGGCCGGAACAGGCTCGATGATCACTGCAGCTAGGTCGTGGTGCTGCGCTTCAAAGCATGCAGTAAGAGCAGCGGCATCGTTGAGTGGTAAAACGAGCGTCTCATTGGCGAATGCTTCAGGTACACCCGCACTTGATGAGGTGCCGAAGGTCACTAAGCCGCTACCGGCCTGAACCAATAAAGCATCTACGTGGCCGTGGTAGCAACCCTCAAATTTCAGTATTTTATTTTTGCCAGTAGCGCCGCGTGCCAAGCGCAGCGCACTCATTACAGCTTCGGTTCCGGAGCTTGTGAAACGAAGTTTATCTATAAAAGGAAGCCTTTTGAGCATAAAAGCCGCGAGTTCGTTTTCTTTGCGGGTGGGCGCACCAAAACTCGCCCCGTTTTGAAGTGTAGCAACAATTTTTTCAAATACGTAAGGGTTGTTGTGCCCGTGAATAAGCGGCCCCCAACTGCAGCAAAAGTCTATGAATTGATTGCCGTCTTCGTCCCAAATTTGAGCGCCGTCGCCTTTTGCGATAAAAAGCGGTGTGCCTCCAACAGACTTAAAAGCGCGAACAGGAGAATTTACCCCACCAGGAAAAAATCCTTTGGCGGCTTCGAATAATTCTGCTGAACGGCTGCGGTCGATTGGAGAGGGAGTCTTCATTCTTATGTATATTTGTGGCCATAAAGTTACGAATAAAGCAGCGCATATGAAATTTGAAAACACCCTAAAATTCGCCCAAGAATTAGATCAAAAAGATCCTTTAGCATCTTTCCGGGCGCGCTTTCATTTTCCAACTTTTCACAATCCTAACCCTGTATACTTTACAGGAAACTCTCTTGGTTTACAACCCCTTAGCGCCGCAGGCTTTATTCAAGAAGAACTAGAGGCCTGGGCGAAATTTGGTGTAGAAGGTCATTTTTTAGCCAAAAGACCGTGGCTTTCTTATCATGAAAATTTAACTGAAATGGCGGCCAAAATTGTGGGCGCATTGCCAATAGAGCTCGTTATTACACACTCCCTGACCACTAACCTACATTTATTGATGGTTTCGTTTTATAGGCCAGCAGGAAAGCGCGTCAAAATTCTCTGCGAAGAGAAGGCGTTTCCGAGTGATCAATATGCGCTTGCCTCCCAAGTTGCGTTTCATGGTTTGCCGGCAGATACTTTAGTTGAAGTAGGTCCAAGACCAGGCGAACATTTGATCAGAGAAGAAGATATTCTTCAAAAGATTGAAGCGTTAGGCGACGAACTTGCACTGGTCATGATTGGTGGCGTCAATTACTATACAGGTCAGTATTTCGATTTAAAAAAGATTACCGAAGCCGGACATGCTGTAGGCGCTGTAGTTGGTTTTGACCTCGCTCATGCTGCTGGAAACGTCAATTTAGCGCTCCACGACTGGAACGTCGATTTTGCAGCTTGGTGCGGCTATAAATATTTGAATTCATCTCCTGGTGGAGTTTCTGGCTTATTTGTGCACGAACGCCATGCCCACAACAAATCCTTACCTCGCTTTGCAGGTTGGTGGGGCCATAATAAAGCGCTTCGTTTTCAGATGGAACCAGGTTTTGACCCAATAGCTGGCGCTGAAGGCTGGCAATTGAGTAATGCACCGGTATTAGGCATGGCTGCTCATTTAGCTTCTCTAGAAATTTTTGAAGAAGCAGGCATGGAGCGCATTGGTCAAAAGCGCAATCAACTCACGGCGTATTTGGCTTTTCTCATTGAAGATGTCTCAGAAAGAAACCAAGAGAGGTGTTCATTTGAAATCATTACACCAAAAGACCCAAGTGCGCGCGGGGCTCAGCTGTCTATTTTAGCAAAAGGCCAAGGTCGTCAACTTTTTGATCGTTTAACAGATTTAGGGGTCATTGCAGACTGGAGAGAGCCTAACGTCATTCGCATCGCGCCGGCGCCACTTTATAATTCTTACGAAGATTGTTTGCGTTTTGCGCAGTTCTTGGAGCAGGCTATTTTATAAATTCTGAAAATAGGTGTCAAGGTCTTTTGCAAAACACCGCTTTTCTAATGACCTAACAGCTGCTTCTACCTCACTCGCATTTGCATTTTCTAAAAGCGCAACTGCATGCTGAAAAAGGAGTTTCCCTTTATCAAATTCTTCATTGACTAAATGAATACTGATGCCGCTAAAAGCTTCGTTTGCGGCACTTACAGCCCGATGTACGTGTTGCCCATACATGCCCGCGCCACCATAGTTTGGAAGCAGTGAGGGGTGAATATTAATGATTTTGTCTGGATACGCTGCAATGAACTCCGTTGGTATTTTTTTGAGAAAGCCAGCTAAAATAACCCAGCTTGCACCTAGTTCATGACAAATCTGAAGGTAACCTGAAAAATCTTTTCCGTGTAAATTATAGAAAGGAAGGTGCTGACCTTCACAAAATGTTTCCATTTCTGAATTGGGCTTGCTGGAGAGCACCCCAACTACACTAACTCGTTTATTATCATTGAAATAGTTGATAATTTGACGCGCGTTGCTGCCTCCACCGGAAATAAATAGAATTAATTGTTCTCGCATTTCGGCTACAAAGTTAAGCATAGTCTAGGATTCCTCAGCTTTGAGATGAGAAGTGTTGATAAATTAAATCGGGATAAGTTTTGTTTATTGGTCGATAGTTTTTTTCTTTGCAAGCTAAAACCTTTAAATTTTAAAAAATGTCTGATATCAAAGATAAAGTTATCGCGATCATAGTTGATAAACTCAATGTTGAAGAAAGTGAAGTAACCAACGAAGCTAGCTTTACTAATGACTTGGGTGCCGATTCACTTGATACAGTTGAATTAATCATGGAATTCGAGAAACAATTCAATATTTCTATTCCAGATGATAAAGCAGAAGGAATCCAAACTGTTGGTGACGCAATCACTTACATCGAGGCTAACGTTTAATTATTACGATTACAACAAAAACAAATTATGGAATTAAAAAGAGTTGTTATTACTGGGATGGGAGCGTTGACTCCAATTGGAAATACACTTACTGAATACTGGGATGCATTAATCGCAGG
>JBIKZM010000135.1:0-4688 GCA_044354735.1 Crocinitomicaceae bacterium | reverse complement strand
CCAGAAGCAGTTTATGTGAGCTGGGGTTTCCGGTTCTAGTTTTTTCGTTGGCTATTGTGAGGCAAGGGATAGGCTTCAATGTTCCACTCATCATCTCATTCTTGAGGAAAGAATAAAAACAATGGGGGTAACAAAAATGTTATGATCTAAATTGAATGCCATGCAGCAACTCAAAATCTTTACATTAATTCTTTTTTTGTCAAGTGCTTGTCGGGCGCAAACACTGCTCAATTTCAATAAAGAGCGCCAACAAATAGACCAACAACTCATGGTTGGCCTAGGTACTTGGGCGGCGAGTAATTTTGCTTTGAGTGGTTATGGTTGGGCTACGGCAGCTAATGAGCAGACGAAATATTTTCACCAAATGAATGTCATGTGGAATACCGTGAATTTAGGTTTGGCAGTACCCGGTTATTTCAGAGCTAAAAATGCCAACTCAGACCTCAATATCGCGCAAACATGGGAGGCGCAAAAGAAAACCCAAAAAATCTTTTTGATCAATTCTGCGCTCGATTTGGCTTACATGACCAGCGGCTTTATGCTCCAGAAGCAAGAGAACATATACCAGGTCAAACAAGCACAATTACAGGGTTATGGAAACAGTTTGCTCCTACAAGGTGGTTTTTTACTGCTCTTTGACCTCAGCGCGTATTGGATCCATCAGCACCATGGCCGTATTTCTCAAGAAAAAGGAAGCATTCAATTGCAACCGAGCTCCAATGGCATTGGCCTGAGGTTGCAATTTTAAATCCCCTTCAACAAGCTATCGTATAGGTCATTGAAAGACATTCCGCCAGCGGTTTTTTGCTTAGACAAGCGCTTGAACTCTACCAAAGCCCAGAGTACGAACTCCATTAAAAATGGGAGGTCAGCTGAAACTACGTTCGGTTGGTAGCGCTCGATAAGTGCCTTGAGGGGCTCAATGGCTTGAAGCGCGCGCAAGTAAGTTTGCTCGTCGGTTTCGTCGGCGATTTCGAGGGCGTTGTTTTGGGAGAACCATTCTACCACACCGTCGTAGGGCGTTACTTGATCCGCTTTTTTGAGTTTTTCGATTTTCGGAAAATAATTCAAGAAGAGCGTTTTGGTGGCTTCGCTGATGAGCTGATTGGCCACAAAAGAAGAACCTTCTTGCTCGCCTTCATAGACCAATTCTACTTTTCCCGTAATGGATGGAATCATGCCCATGAGGTCAGAGAAGCGAACGGTTGTGCTTTGCTCCTTGTTGAGCAAGGCGCGGCGCTCGGCGGTGCTGATGAGGTTTTCGTAGGCGGTGATGCTCATGCGCGCGCTCACGCCACTTTTGGCGTCAACGTATTCGCTGCTGCGCGCTTCAAAAGCGATTTGCTCTAAGATATCTTTGGCCAATTCGGGTACGTGTACCTCGCAAATGCGGTTTTCTAGTTTTTGGGATTCTTGGGCCGTAATTTGTTTGGCGGTCTTGACGTCTACGGCGTAGTGCGTCAAAATTTGAGAACCAATGCGGTCTTTGAGTGGCGTCACGATGCTGCCGCGGTTGGTGTAGTCTTCGGGGTTGGCGGTAAAAATAAATTGGAGGTCTAGGGGCAAGCGTAACTTGAAGCCACGAATTTGTATGTCCCCTTCTTCCAATATGTTAAATAGCGCAACTTGAATTCGCGCTTGAAGGTCAGGCAGCTCATTGATGACAAACAAACAACGGTGCGCACGCGGAATCATGCCGAAGTGTAAGACGCGTTCATCTGCGTAGTTGAGTTTGAGGTTGGCCGCTTTAATGGGGTCGATGTCACCGATGATGTCGGCGATAGTTACGTCTGGTGTGGCAAGTTTTTCGAAGAAGCGCTCAGAGCGGTGTAGCCAGGTGATGGGCGTGTTGTCGCCGTGCTCCGCAATGAGGTCTTTGGCATAGCGGCTAATTGGGGACAGCGGATCGTCGTTGATTTCGCTGCCTGCCACTACCGGGATGTATTCGTCTAGCAAATGGATCATGAGGCGCGCAATACGCGTTTTGCCCTGGCCGCGCAAGCCCAGCAAATTGATGTTGTGCTTGGAGAGAATGGCGCGCTCGAGTTGCGGAACTACTGTGTGCTCATAGCCGTGCATCGAGGGAAAACTCGGCTTTCCTGCGCGCAATGAAGCAATGAGGTTGTCGCGGAGTTCTGTTTTGATGCTTTTGGATGCGTAGCCTGCTGCTTTTAAAGCGCCTAGCGTATGGATGTTGGTATCTATCATATCAGTTCATTCGTTTTTTACGATTGGTTTCGTAGTCGTGGAAAATCATTTCACCCAAGCCTTTCAATCCGGTAAAAAAGGCCTTGCCCTTGTTAAACTTCGTGAATTCGTCCACAAAATGCTGCAAATACGGATCTTGGGCAATCATGAAGGTTGTGATTGGGATGTGCATTTTGCGGGCTTGTGCCGCCATGGTGTAGCATTTGTCTACGATGTAATCATCTAGGCCATTGCTGTTTTTGTAGTACTGCCCATCTGGCAAGCGCAAACAACTCGGCTTGCCGTCGGTGATCATGAAAATTTGCTTGTTGGTATTGCGTTTTCTGCGCAAAATATCCATGGCGAGCTCGAGGCCAGCAACCGTATTGGTGTGGTAGGGCCCAACGTTCAAATACGGCAAATCTTTGATGCTAATTGGCCAGGCGTCGTTGCCAAAGACAATAACGTCTAAAGTATCTTTCGGATAACTCGTGGTAATGAGCTCCGCTAGCGCCATCGCCACTTTTTTGGCGGGTGTAATGCGGTCTTCTCCGTAGAGAATCATGCTGTGGCTGATGTCTATCATGAGCACCGTACTCATCTGCGATTGGTGATGGGTGTCTTCGACAACTAAATCTTGTTCGGTAAGCCTGAACTCCCCTATTCCATGGTTGATTTGCGCGTTTTTCAGGCTCTCTGTAATCGAAATATTTTCGAGCGCATCGCCAAACTGAAAATCTCTGAACTCGCCAGTAGCTTCGTCTCCTAAGCCACTCTTTTTAGATTTGTGCTGCCCTCGCCCACTCTTTCGGATATTCCCAAAGATTTGCTCCATCGCATTTTTGCGCAATATGCGTTCGGTCTTGGCCGTTACGCTCATCTGGCCCTTGCCGTCCGGCAGTATTTCTTCGCGCAAATACCCCTTTTTCTTGAGGTCCTCGATGAAGTCGTCCATGGTGTATTTGTCGTTGGTCAGGCTGTATTCCTTATCCAACACATTGAGCCACTCCAGCGCTTCATCTACATCGCCCGAAGTATGCACAATGAGTTCACCAAAGATTTCGAACAAGCGCTCGAAGTCAGAGAGCTCTGGTGCTTGATAAGGCGTGAATACATAACCGCTGTTGCGCATGTGTGGAGATTTAAATTTGTAACAAGAGTTGGGAGGAAATGTTTGGGTAAACATTCAAAATAAATAAGAAGATAAAATAATTGCACATAATCGGATTTTTTCCGATTTTTGTATATAAATATGACATTTTGAACTTCACTAAAAAAATCAAAGCTTACACCAATGCCCCAATAGCCAGAAACTTGCTACTGGATATTCTTGGTGAATACAAAAGCCCCAATGATAAAATTAGTGAATTACTGAAAAGTGGCGAACTCATTTCTATCAGAAGAGGATTGTATGCGCCGGGGCCTCAAACAGAATTACCCACTCCAGCACCATTTCTTATTGCTAATCACCTTCGTGGCCCGAGTTACGTTTCGCTAGAGACCGCCTTGTCTTATTGGGGTATCATTCCAGAAAGAACCTATGAAATCAGCTCAGTTTGTATCCAATCATCAAAAAAATACAACACCACACTCGGCAGATTTACCTTTCAACAAGTATCCCTGCCCTATTATGCATTTGGAATCCAAAATGTTCAACTCACAAACGAGCAGACAGCACTGATTGCCACCCCTGAAAAAGCCATCTGCGACAAAATTATCCTTACTTCCGGCATCAATTTACGCAGCAGTAAACAAACAATGTTGTTCCTGTTAGAAGACCTCCGAATGGACATCTCTCTGCTACGCAAACTAGACACCTCACTCATGACCACCTGGCTACCCGACGCACCTAAAAAGTCAAGTCTCCAAATGCTCATTTCAACGCTCAAGGAAATATGATAAAGAAATGGATTGCAGAATACCAGCCTACAAATGAAGAAGAATTATTAGCTGCATTGCGCGAAATCATGCAAGAGATCACTTTAGCAGGATTAGCGCGGACAGATTTTTTTGAGAAAGCCGCATTTTATGGCGGGACAGCATTGCGTATTTTTTATGGTTTAGATCGCTTTTCTGAGGACCTCGACTTCTCCTTATTGCACACAAATGAAGCATTTTCTCTTGAACCCTACTTTTCAGCGATACAAACTGAATTTGCCGCCTTAGGAATCACTGTTAGTTTCAGAGAGAAAGATAAGGCCAATAGAACTTCTATCGAGTCCGCCTTCTTGAAGACTGAAACAATTTGGACCGAATTGATACTTGAAGACATCCTGAAGCAAACCGGAATTCGCTCTAATAAATCAATAAAAATCAAAATTGAAATAGATCGAAATCCTCCGGTCGGCTTTAAAACGGAACAAAAATTATTGCTCCGGCCCTTCTCATTTTACGTCAAATGCTACACCCGACCTTCTTTGTTTGCAGGAAAATTACACGCATTACTCTTCCGAAAATGGAATAAGCGTGTAAAAGGTCGTGATTGGTATGACCTCGAATGG
>JBIKZM010000134.1:0-4694 GCA_044354735.1 Crocinitomicaceae bacterium | reverse complement strand
AGCATTGTTTACATCAGCTGCAACCCGTCTACCCAAGCCCGAGATGCATCCACACTGGCCGCTGCGGGTTATATACTCGAAAAGTATGCTCTAGTTGATCAATTTCCACACACTGGCCACATCGAAGCGATAGCCAAATTCAAAAAAGCATGAAAGTAGAAGTACTCTCAATAGGAGACGAATTACTCATCGGACAAACCATCAATACCAACGCCGCCTGGATAGGTCAAGAAATGGCCAACAGAGGCTTTCGCGTACAGCGCAGCCTGTCTATTGCCGACGACCCCATTGCGATTATCGCTGCTTTAGATGGCCTCATGCCCAATACCAACTGCGTGGTCATCACCGGCGGCCTCGGCCCGACCAAAGACGACCTCACCAAATACACTTTAGCGACATATTTTGACAGTGCGCTGGAGATCGATCAGGCTACGCTGGCTCAAATAGAAGGTTTTTTTGCAAGTCGCAACAAACCCATGCTCGAGGTGAATGTGCAACAAGCAGCGTTGCCCACAAAAGCTACAATTCTCAAAAACCGACTCGGTACGGCAGCCGGCATGTGGTTTGAGCGCAACCAGGTTATTTTTATTTCTTTGCCGGGCGTGCCCTATGAAATGAAAACCATCATGACCGAGGAGGCTTTTCCCTTGCTCGAAAAGCGTTTTGTGGGCGCAACTCTCTACCACAAAACCATGCAAACGCAAGGTATTGGCGAGTCTTTTTTAGCGGATCAAATTTCAGATTGGGAAGACCGCGTGAGAGCAGCTGGTTTAGGCTTGGCTTACCTCCCCTCACCAGGATTGGTGAAACTGCGCCTAAGTTCTTACACAGGTCAAGAAAATGCAGCACGCATCGATCGCTTTTTTGCAGAATTGGAAGCAACCCTACCCGCAAATATTTTTGGCTATGGCGAGATCACCCTTGAAGCGGCCCTTGGGCAAGAACTTATCGCTAAAAATGCTACCGTTGGCACTGTAGAGAGCTGCACCGCAGGTTTACTCGCCCAACACATCGCTCGTATTTCGGGCGCATCTGCTTATTACCAAGGCGCTTTACTGACCTATTCAAATGAACTGAAAGTTAAAATTGCAGAAGTAAATGCTAAGGTTTTGGAGCAATATGGTGCAGTAAGTGAAGCCGTTGCGCTTGAAATGGCAGCAAACGGACGTCGGCTTCTAGGTGTCGATTATTGCTTGTCTACAACAGGAGTGGCTGGCCCCACGGGTGGCAGCATCGACAAACCTGTTGGTATGGTATGGATCGGCTTAAGTGGCCCAAATGGCACTATTGCCCAGAAATTTCAGTTCGGTGACAACCGGGTTCGCAACTTAGAGATGACCGTATTGAGCGCCATGAATTGGCTACGCCATTACCTCAAAACCAACTAAGGCACATAAATTTTTGCAACTTCTGCTGCACAGCGGATCAAATAAAAACCTGAAGGCAACGCAGTTCCGTTTACTTGAGCAACTGTTGTTTGTTGTAGCAACTGTCCTGACAACTTATAAATCTCCACTTTTTCTTGTGGTGTGCATCCTTCAATGAGTACCCGATTGTTTTCATCTATTGAAATAAGAAGCACCTGGTTTCCCTCCTTGACCTCGACACCAACTGTGTTATAAATCAATTCAACATCGTCAATCAGCACCTCATCATTGGCGCTTCCGCCACCTGGTATGTGATTGGTTGTGAAAGTAAGTAAGATGAATTTTGGCGCCAAGCCTGTATTCACGGTATAGGTGAAGGGAACCGAAAAACGGGTCCAGACGTTATTAGTTGGTGAAAACTGAAAATCAGCATCGGCTACCACAAATGGTTCAGATGCCGTATTGATGGGGTCTTGAACGGCAAACTGGTCGTGGATGACCGCATGCATACCTGCTTTTTGCGTAGCGGCGGCGGTGTAACGTGCCCAAAAGACGATGGAATCAGGTGCTTGGGTGAGCGATTCAGAAAAAGCGGCATCATTTAACACCGTATAATTGTAGTTATCTGGACTACTCAAGTTAGAACTTCCCATATTCATGCGTCCGGTGGTCAGTACGCCATTTGCCATGATTCCTAGGGTGCTTTTGGACCATATTCTAGCACAATAACTACCGGTAGCGCCCAGGCGTACGTTTGTTGAGCGCTCGACTTGTTTGGATGCGAAGGTCGCAAAACTACCGGTGGCAGTCTTGAAAGAAGACCAATTGGTGGGTTCTACTTGATTTGAACCGAGGTTGTCCCAGTTTTCAAATCCTGAATTACCGATTTGCTGCGCATATAGCGTTGAAGTCAGTAGAATTACGGATAGTATGTGTGCTTTCATGAGATTGATTTAGAACAAATTTAACATTTTCGGTAACTTTACCAAATGATACAAAATGAAACGTTGCCCGTCATGGAACACTTCTATACCCTTCAAGGTGAAGGACGTCATAGCGGAAGAGCAGCCTATTTTATTCGTTTAGCAGGTTGTGACGTTGGCTGCGTTTGGTGCGACGTCAAAGAAAGCTGGGATATCTCCCCCAGTCAATACCTCACCATAGAAAAGATTGTAGAAGAAGTAGGCCGAACAGCTACAGATTTTGTGGTCATTACAGGCGGTGAACCCACCATGCACAACCTCACTGCGCTCACCAGTGCACTCCAAGAAAAAGGCTACGAAATTGCGATTGAAACAGCCGGCGTTCACCCACTCAAAGGGCATGCCGATTGGTATTGCTTCTCGCCAAAAAAATTCAAAGCCCCAATAGAAGAAGCCTACACTTTGGCGCAAGAACTCAAAGTCGTTATTGCACATCCATCCGATTTTGAATGGGCCGAACAACATGCTGCTAAAGTGTCAAAGTCATGCGTACTTTATTTGCAAGCAGAATGGGAAAAGCAAGACCGCTTTCTGCCGCTCATTATCGACTACATCAAACGCAACAAAAAATGGAAAATCTCGTTACAGACGCATAAATACATGCAAATTCCATGAGGTTTAAACATTTATTGATTTTAATTTTCTTTTTTACGCTTCAAACGGTTTTTGCACAATTCCCTTACTCAAGTTCGAGTAAAAAAGCCATCAAACTGTTTGAAGCAGCTCAAAAAGCTCCCACCAAAAAACGCAATCCACAAACTGGTGCGCCCAATTACGAGCAAGGCATCATTCTTTTAAACGCGGCACTCCTCAAAGACAGCAACTTTTGGGAAGCTTATTTACTCAAAGCTGAATTTCTAGAATACCAGCGCAAATATGCCGCTGCGGCCGTTTGTTATCAAAAAGCCTTAGCAATTGACCCAACGCATAGCATCAGTGGCAACACCCATTTTTTTCTAGCAATTTGCCAATTCACCATAGGCAACTACAAAGAGGCCCTTCAAACCATCAATATCTATCTCAGCAATCCAAATGCCAACGAAAAATTCCAAGTGCAGGCCTATCAAATCAAAGCCAGTGCTGAGTTTTCCATTGCAGCAATCGCCAATGCAAAGCCCTTTGAACCGCGCAACGCAGGCGAGGGCATCAATACGCCTTTTCCAGAATATTACCCTACCCTCACCGTCGACGGACAACAACTATTGTTTACCAGAAGGCTTCCTATTGTACAAGACGGCCACCAAGATGAACAAGAAGATTTTTATGTTTCGGCTTTCGATACAAAAACAAATATTTGGACACTTGCCAAACCCATGCCCGCCAGCATCAATACCACATGGAATGAAGGTGCGCCCACCATCTCTGGCGATGGCAAGACCATCATTTTTGTAGCTTGTACAGATCCATCTGGCATGAACTACGGCGACAACCGCACCGGAAAAGGCTCCTGCGATCTTTTCATTACACAAAAAATAAATGGCCGCTGGACCACTCCAATTAATTTACCGGGCCAGGTCAATACAGCCAACTGGGAAACCCAACCCTCTTTGAGTGCAGATGGGCAGATGCTCTATTTTATTCGCGCGGTGCGTTCCAGAGAGGGGCGTGCAAATAGCGACATTTACGTTGCCAACTTACTTGAAAACGGGAGTTGGTCCGAAGCACAAAGACTTTCTAATACCATCAATACGCCGTCTAACGAAGAATCAGTTCAAATTCATCCGGATGGTTCTACGCTCTATTTCGCCTCGCGCGGACACATCGGGCTCGGGGGTTCTGACTTGTTTATGAGCAGAAAAGATGCCAAAGGAAATTGGAGCAAACCAATCAATCTTGGCTACCCAATCAACACCCGCTTCGACGAAAATTCATTGTTAGTCTCTGCCCAAGGAGACATCGCTTTTTTTGCCTCTGACCGTCAAGGTGGTTATGGCGGCCTCGATATCTATACCTTTGAACTCCCCTCAGAACTTCAAGCCGTTCAAACTTTTTACTTTGAAGGCACTTCCTTTGACGCAAGCAACAACAAAAAACTGTCCGCACATATTGAGCTCACCGACCTCTCCAGCGGACAAAAAGTTTTTGACGGACTCGCAGATGCATTTGACGGGAAAATTACGCTGCCACTGCCCAACAACCGCAGCTATGCAGTACTTGTAAATCATCCGGGCTACCATCCTTTTTCACTCAATTTTGATTTGACAAACTTAGCCGGTGCAAAAAGTTACTTGCTCGATATGCCCCTTAATCCGCTGAGCTCAACGGCAGAAAACATCCTCAATAATGTCTTCTTTGACCTCGGGAAAGCAACCCTCAGACCAGAATCAAAAGTAGAGTTAAGCAA
>JBIKZM010000133.1:0-4720 GCA_044354735.1 Crocinitomicaceae bacterium | reverse complement strand
CTCTGTTTGGTTGGTATCCTTATTTTTATTGGCATTCATCATTAAATTTGACGCCAGACCCGATCAATTGGTGGATATACCCCCACTTCGTTCCGACGAAGTCATTGAAGAATTTCAGATAGACAATTTGGAGCTTGAAGAAGCCGCTGGAGGCTCTCGCGGAGGGGGCACGCCGGGTTCTGGCAGAATTGCGCCACCTGCCGACCAAACTGAAAGAGTTGCTACGTCAAGTCAAAGTGATTTTACCCATAATAGCGGAAATTCCAATAACCACAATTCTCAGAACGGCACCAACGGCACGTCTACCACAACACAAAGCACCAACTTCTTTGGCAATGGTGGTAGCGGCAACGGAAATGGTTCAGGAAACGGCCCTTTCGGCGGTCCGGGCAATGGCAATGGCGATGGTGATGGTACTGGTTCTGGCAGAGGTTCTGGAAAAGGCCGCATACGAGTCAATAATGTGAGCTTACCCAACTATGAACTAGATATAGACTGCCGCATTGGGTTTAGAGTGCAAGTAAATGCCGAAGGACAAGTAGTTGGTGTGCGGTCTATCAAGTCTGTAACCACTTGCGTAGATGACCGCATCATTAATGACATGAAAGAGCGTATCAAACGAGAAGTAAAGTACAATAAAGAAGCAGGAGCAGGTATTGTTGAGATGGATTATACCATCAAGCTATTGGCCAGAGGATAACATTCCTTTTTATTCAGCTACAAAACAAACTATAAATCAACTGATTTTTAGGAAAGCCCCATGGCTTTTTCTACCATCAATTTCGAGCCGATATAGAAACCAACGCGTTGGTGTAATTCAGTGGGTTTTATATCCAAGATACGCTCAGTACCGTTGGTAGCCAAACCACCTGCTTGTTCGGCAATAAATGCCAACGGATTGCACTCATATAATAGACGCAAACGGCCTTTTGGTGCTGACGGAACAGTTGGGTAAATATAAATACCGCCTTTAATGAGGTTGCGGTGAAAATCGGCAACTAAAGAGCCAATGTAACGCCCTGAATAAGGTTTTCCGGTTTGATTGTCATTGGATTGACAGTAGGCGAGGTAAGCGCGAAGCTGAGGATCGAAATCGTTTAGGTTGCCTTCGTTTACCGAATAAAGCCTGCCGTTATCAGGCATTTTCATGTCGGGATGTGACAAGAAATACTCGCCAATTGAGGGGTCAAGGGTAAAACCATTGACACCGTTGCCAGTAGTGTAAACTAAAAGTGTAGATGACCCATAAAGTACGTAGCCAGCAGCAACTTGTTGGGTGCCTGCCTGCAACATATCGTCTAGAGTTGCTTTTGAACCTTGAGGTGAAACCCTGCGGTAGATGGAAAATATCGTGCCGATTGATACATTGACGTCTATGTTAGAGGAGCCATCTAGCGGGTCAAACAACGCGACATAATTGGCGTTTTGCGCCTGCTCCGATTCAAATGCAAGGTAGTCGTCGTTTTCTTCTGAAGCGATGCCACAGACTTCACCGCCGTTTTCAAAGGCACGTATAAAAGCGTCATCGGCGACAACATCTAATTTTTGCTGTTCTTCGCCCTGGATATTTTGACCGCCTTGTGCACCGAGTATGTGGTCAACTAAACCAGCTTTGCGGACGTCGTTGCTCACAATTTTGGAAGCTAAAGCGATATCGCTCAACAAGCGAGATAACTCGCCAGTTGCAAATGGAAAATCTTTTTGCTTGCTGACTATAAACTCGTGAAGGGTAATGAGTTTAGACATGCTTACATCGAGAACATATTGCTGTAGTCCGAACCCAAGTGGATTGGATTGACAATAAGCGTAGGGATCAGTGCATCGTTGGTGATGATGTACTGTTCGTGGTTTGGAGTAAGTGCTGTAAAGAGGGCGTTGCGCTGTAGGTTCATGATGGCAATCAGGTCTGCATCCACGCTTACCGCATATTTGACAACTTCTTTGTCAAAGCCCGCGCTAGGCACAAGTGCGCTTGTCATTTCAATGCCGCGGTCTTTGAAGAAACCCTCAGAGAAGGTAATGTTGGATCGCACTTGGTGACGTAAAAACTCGTCGGATTCATCTGGTGTGACGACGTGTACTTTAGATTTGAAGTATTGCGCCAAATTGGCAACGATAGAGAGTTTTTGTTTGGTTTCTTTGTGGAGGTCCATCGGTACAACGATGGAGTCGTAGCCACTTGCTTTGACGGCTTTCTCTTGAACGATAATGAAAGGGACTTGAGAGCTCGTGACCACTTTGAGGGCACGGCTACCTGTGATGTGCTGCCAGCCGTGGGCGCCGTGGGTACCCATGACGATAAGCTCTGCCTGATGCTCAGCTGCAAAAGCACCGATATCTTCGAATATGCTGCCAATGCGCACATTGGGGTTGAGTTGTACGCCTTCTTGTTCAAACTGACCAATAATATTTTCTAGCTGCGCAAGTGCTTCAGGAATTTGGGTGTCTTTGGACACCACGTGAAGGACTTGAATTTGAGCACCTAAAGGCTTGGCTGTGGCAATGGCGTGTTGAAGGGCGATATCGGCCACTGCTGTAAAGTCATGAGGAACAATGAAGGTTTTAGTTTGCATAGTCAATTTTTTTACAAATTTAAAACAAAGTGCAGTAAGAACGCACTTGTTTTCTCTTTATTTTTGTATGAAGTCTCTGCTAAAAAAGCTTCTTTTCAAATGCCCATAATTGGTAAGCTCATACAGCGTAGTACGGCAATCAGTTTCAAGCGCATATCTCGCGCAAGTGCCGACTACAAACAACAACTCGAGGTCCTGCGTCAAAACATAGACCTTTCCAAAAAAACAGCTTTTGGTCAGCGCTATCAATTTACAGCGTTGCTCCAAAAAACAGACCTCGTATCGCGCTACCAACAAAGTGTCCCGATTACCGAATACGAACAATTTTATTCAGATTGGCTCAAAGAAACTATTGAAGGTAAAAAAGACGCTATTTGGCCCGGCCGCATCAAATACTTCGCCTTGTCTTCTGGCACAACTGGTGCTCCGAGCAAAAGAATTCCTGTCACTACCGAAATGATCCGGTCTTTTCAACGCGTATCGCTGCGGCAATTCTCCGTTTTACACGAATTGAATCTGCCAGATTCATTTTACAGCGCCAAGGTTCTTGCGGTTGGTGGCTCGACCAAACTTAAAAAAATTAATCAGCACTACGAAGGGGACCTCAGCGGCATCTTAAAAAAACACACCTCGCTCATTGCTGCGCCTTTTACCAAGCCCACTAAAAAGATTACCCATCTCAAAGATTGGAAAGCTAAACTGCCCTTAATGGTGCAAGAGGCACCCAAATGGGATATCGGCATTATGGCAGGCATCCCGAGCTGGTGTGTGCTCTTACTAGAAGAAATTGTGAAATACTACAAGCTCAATAATATCCATGAAATTTGGCCAAATTTTCAAGTTTATGTGCATGGAGGTGTCTACATGGACCCATTCGTGGAGCGTATGCAAAAAATATCAGGCAAACCCGTGGTGTTACTCGATACCTATTTAGCGAGTGAGGGGTATTTTGCCTACCAAACCAGCCCGAAAAAAAGAGGCATGACACTGCTGATGAACAACAGTATCTTTTTTGAATTTATCCCCTTCAATGCAGAATACTTTACAGAGTCGGGCGAACTCAAGAATCACTTCAAAGCGTATTCAATCAGTGAAGTAAAGCCAGGTATTGACTACGCGCTGGTCATCAGCACCAATGCAGGGCTATGGCGCTACATGATTGGCGACCTTGTTAGATTTATTGACACCACTACCCATGAAATCATCATTGCCGGGCGCATCAAGCAATTTTTAAGTTTGTGCGGAGAACACTTGTCTTTAGATAATATCAATCAGGCCTTGAAAACCGTTAGCACGCAATTCAAGCTATCTTTTTCAGAATATACCATTCATGCAGATGAAGAAAAGCAACAGCATTGTTGGTTTATTGGATGCGACGATCAAAATGCACATCCCGACATCATTGAAAACATCGATACAGCGCTTCAAGCTATCAACGACGACTACGCCTACGTGCGCAAGTATAGCATGCCTTTGCCACAACTCAAATTACTCCCCACATCTGTGTTTTATCAGTATTTAGAAAGCATCGGTAAATTAGGTGCGCAAAACAAAATGCCGCGTGTCATGAACAAAGAACAAGCTGCCCAATGGCTAGCTTTTCTTAGCGCAAACGGCTACCTTTAAAAGCAGATTTTTTCAGGAAGGTATAAGCCAGATTCAGCTCCACAGAATGTCTGAAAACAGAAGATGTAGCACCCAAATCTGCGTCGTAAGAGATTCCAAAATCAAAAGCGCCCAAATCCAAAGCAATATAAGGTGCTATAGCAGCTGTTGAACGAAAGTATAGACCTGTACTCAAGTATCTTGTGCTCACCTCGTTGGTGACCTGAGAGCTTCCTCGAAGTTTCATTCTATAAATAGCGCCGAGCATGCTCTCGGAGTGGCCTCCTTGACGCAAATGCGTGAGCGAAAACTGCAGCGCAGAAACTTCATTGAGCCCCATTGAAAAACAAGCGTAGGCGACAGCTTTCCGATACAAGCGATCGGCAGAAAGCGTATTGTATTGCAGTCGAGGGCGGTTCACATGCTGCAAAGAAAAGCCTGTTTGCAAAGACCACTGGCCATCGCGCAACTCACCGCGTTGATTCGGTTCAAAACGATACGCTACCCCTAAGCCCGCATCGACAAAAGCAAAATTGACAAAA
>JBIKZM010000132.1:0-4752 GCA_044354735.1 Crocinitomicaceae bacterium | reverse complement strand
TTCTAGTAAAAGTTACCACAGTGTATGGTCCTGTACCTCCTGTTACGTTAATCACAAACTGTCCAGTAGCTGTATTCGGTGTGTTTAAACACGGACGAACAACATTTGTAAACGTCACCACAGGTGTTGTTTGAGCAAAAGAAGCACTCAATGAAACAACCGTTAGGGCAATAACGACCCAGCTAAAGATTTTGGTAAAGAAAGATTTTGGCATAATACTTGTGTTTGGCGATGAAGTGCGCGCGCTGTTTTGAGACATAACCTTTGGTTGTGCATTCAAAATACTTGGTGTTGCGGTGGTGTTTGCGTTGCTCTTCATAGACTTAAAATTTATTTTTTGATCCAACAACAACTGCAATTTTTTTTAAACACAAAAAGCCGAGCATAAGCTCAGCTACATCAATTGAAGCGTTTTTGCGCTGCTTGAAGTGCATTTTGTAATTGTAGTTTTGTATCAAATTTTTAATTCAATATACTTATATAACTTAGCTGAACATGTTGAAAGACAGCGCCATACAGGTTTTTCAGACCAAGGCTGCGTTGCAAAATGTTGATAAATACTTTCATCTTTTTTATAAATACAGTAGCGAAACTAATGCAAATAAGTGTCATGTGCAAACATTTTCTATTATTGACTCGCTTTGATTTCAATAGTTTCTTTCCAAACTTGCGTACATTTTTGCGCACCACTTTTGAGTTCGATTTTGTAATTTTCAGCAGGTAAGTTGTTCAGTTCATATTTAAAAATTCCTTTTTCGGCAGGGCCAACTGGAAATTGTTGTACAAACGACTTTCCTTTCGAGTCGGTGGCGACCAAACTTCTTGGTGGATGACCGCCGCGCACTTCTACGAGTAGTTTTCCATTTGGTTCGTCTTTATTTGTGACTAATTGTAAAACTTGAGGTGCATTCACAAATTGAATCGGTGCGCCGTTGATCAAAGACATAGGTGCTGAACTTGCCGAATTGGCACAAGCATCTTTTATACTGACCACATAGCCTGGTTGCATAGCACTTTGCAAATCCTCGATCAACAACTTATTATTTGCGCTAGATGCAGGCAGACTCGCATCGACGTTTTTGTTTTTTGTCCAAGACAAAGTGTAGGGTGCCAAACCCCCTTTGATTTCGAGTGAAAGAGAACCTGTTGGGGTCTTACCGCAGGGCCGCTCATTAATGCTCAGGGTCACGGTATCTATTTTCACTCCTTTGCACTGCGCCGAAACTTTAATACCAAAAAAAACTAGTACTATTATAAGAGGTAAGAAAGAACGGAATAAGTTTTTAATCATCGGATGATTCGTATACATTTTGTGTGTGCTATATAATTAAGGATAGAACAAAGTAAATCATCCTCAAGTCAGATGTGGTCCGAAGCGAGCTTATTTTACGCACAACCAAATGTTAATTGAAATCATACAAAAATGAATATGTATATTTGCTTCTTGTAAAAAGTACTCTACTTTCAGTTTGGCAAAAATGAAGCAAATTCAGATGGTCGATCTCTCGGCCCAATACCTCAAGATAAAACCGGCGATAGACGAAGCGATTCACGAGGTGCTTGACCAAACTGCTTTTATCAATGGCCCGGCAGTTGGCCAATTTGCGACAGAGCTTGCTGCTTATTTGGGTGCTGCACATGTTATTCCTTGTGCCAATGGCACCGACGCACTACAAATTGCCCTCATGGCTTTGGGCTTGCAACCCGGCGATGAAGTCATTACACCGAGCTTTACGTACATAGCCACCACAGAAGTGATTGCGCTTTTGGGCCTCACGCCAGTTTTTGTGGAGGTAGATCCGCAGACCTACTGTATAGACCCTGCTGCTATTGCTGCCGCTATTACGCCGCGCACCAAAGCAATTGTTCCGGTGCATTTATATGGTCAGGCGGCCAACATGAACGCCATTATGGAGCTCGCCAACCAACACCTTATATATGTCATCGAAGACAACGCCCAAGCCATTGGCTCGGATTACCACCTCACTGATGGTAGGGTTCAGAAAACCGGAACCATAGGCCATATCGGCTGCACCTCTTTTTTCCCGAGTAAAAACTTGGGCTGTTATGGAGACGGTGGCGCGCTCTGCACCCAAGATGCGGAACTCGCACGCAAAATCAAAATGATTGCCAACCACGGCCAAGAACAAAAATATATCCACGACGTAGTAGGTTGCAACTCTCGGCTAGATACCATTCAAGCCGCTGTGCTGCGCATCAAATTGCGTCAACTAGACAACTATATAGATGCGCGTAGAGAAGTTGCTTCGGCCTACGATGCCGCATTTGCGCAAATTCCTGGTGTCGAGATTCCAGTCAGGGCTGCCGATTCGAAACATGTTTTTCACCAGTACACACTCAAACTGACCACGCATAGCCGCGAAGCCTTACAAGCGCATCTTTTGGCTGCTGGCATTCCCTCGATGATCTACTACCCTATTCCGGCGCATCGTCAAAAAATGTTTTCCCGTTTTCAATTGGACGCACTACAGTTACCCCTCACCGAAGCGCTCTGCGAGCAAGTGATCAGTTTGCCGATTCATACCGAAATGGATGAGCAACAATTACAATATATTATAGCACACGTCCTATCCTTTTTTAAATGAAAAATATTGCAGTAGTAGGCACCGGCTATGTCGGTTTAGTGACCGGAACCTGTTTTGCCGAGACCGGCAATATGGTTACTTGTATAGACATCGACGCCCAGAAGGTCGAAAAAATGAAGCAAGGGCAAATTCCGATTTATGAGCCCGAGCTCGACGTATTGTTTGAACGCAACATCAAAGCAGGGCGTTTGCAATTCACCACTGACCTCGCTTCGGGTATTGCCGATGCTGAAATCATCTTTTTAGCCCTCCCAACGCCGCCCGGAGAAGATGGCTCTGCCGATTTATCTTATATATTAGGTGTAGCCGACCAACTCGGCAAAATACTCACCGACTACAAGGTGATTGTCGATAAAAGCACCGTGCCCGTTGGCACCGCAGACCGCGTACATGCAGCTATTGCAGCCAATGCGAAAGTGGAGTTTGCCGTGGTTTCTAACCCAGAGTTTTTGCGCGAGGGCTACGCAGTTGCCGATTTCATGAAGCCAGACCGCGTGGTGATTGGTTGCTCAGATGAGCGCGCCGCAAAAGTCATGGAAAGCCTCTACAAACCATTTGTGCGCCAAGGCAACCCCATCTATTTTATGGATGAGAAGTCTGCGGAGCTCACCAAATATGCAGCCAACTCGTTTTTGGCCACCAAAATTACCTTCATGAACGAAATTGCCAACTTCTGTGAGGTAGTTGGTGCAGACGTAGACAAAGTGCGCATTGGAATTGGTGCAGACAGCCGCATTGGCAAGCGCTTTTTGTTCCCTGGAATTGGTTACGGAGGCTCTTGCTTTCCGAAAGACGTTCAAGCTTTGGCGAAATCTGGCGCAGACCACCACTACGACTTCAAGATCTTGCAAGCGGTCATGGAAGTCAATGAAGACCAAAAAACAATCTTGTTTCCACGCATCAAAAATTACTTCCGCGGTGACTTACTCCGCAAAAAAATTGCGGTGTGGGGTTTATCCTTCAAACCCGATACCGACGACATCCGCGAAGCACCTGCTTTGTACATGATCCGTGCCTTGTTAGAGGCCGGCGCAATCGTTAGCGCTTACGACCCAGAAGCCATGGAAAACGTCAAAGGCATTTTTGGCGACCAAATTAGCTTTGCCAAAGACGAATACGACGCCCTTGTTCAGGCCGACGCCCTTTTGATTTGCACCGAATGGAGCATTTTCAGAAATCCGAACTTCAACGCTATGAAAGACCTTATGGCCGATAACGTTATCTTTGACGGTAGAAACCTATTTGACTTGAGCGACCTCACCGAAAAAGGCTTCTATTATAGTAGTATCGGAAGAAAAACAATACACAGAAACTCATGAAACGCGTTTTAATCACCGGTGCAGCCGGATTCTTAGGGTCACATTTGTGTGATCGTTTCATCAAAGATGGCTTCCACGTCATTGCGATGGACAACCTCATCACCGGACGCCTCAAAAACATCGAGCACTTGTTTCCTTTGGAACAATTTGAGTTTCACCACCACGATGTCTCTAAATTTATCCACGTTCCAGGCCAACTTGATTTCATATTGCATTTTGCTTCACCTGCAAGCCCTATTGATTACCTCAAAATTCCGATCCAAACCTTAAAAGTGGGCTCTTTGGGTATCCACAACTGCCTCGGCTTGGCCAAAGCAAAAGGTGCGCGCTTGATCATCGCTTCCACCTCCGAAGTATACGGAGACCCCACAGTGCATCCACAAACCGAAGATTACTGGGGCAATGTGAACCCCGTGGGCCCTCGCGGTGTCTACGACGAAGCCAAGCGCTTTCAAGAAGCCATTACGATGGCTTACCACAATTTTCATGGCGTAGAAACGCGCATTGTGCGCATTTTCAATACCTACGGCCCACGCATGCGCTTAAATGACGGCCGCGTGCTCCCTGCCTTTATAGGTCAAGCCTTGCGCGGCGAAGATTTAACCATTTTTGGCGACGGCTCGCAAACGCGTTCGTTCTGTTATGTAGATGATTTGGTAGAAGGCATTGTGCGCTTGTTGATGAGCGACTACCCCTACCCAGTCAATGTCGGCAATCCGTCAGAAATCACGATTGCCCAGTTTGCAGAGGAAATCATTGCCCTGACAGGCACAACGCAAAAGGTCATTTACAAAGATTTACCTGTAGACGATCCCAAACAGCGTCAG
>JBIKZM010000131.1:0-4774 GCA_044354735.1 Crocinitomicaceae bacterium | reverse complement strand
ACTAAATTAAAAGAAATAAACTATCTTGCTTTGTGCATGCAACTTTTTCAAATTAAAATACGTCAGTGCTAAGAGTCATGGAGGAACAAGAACTCATAAAAGGTTGTATTGCTGCTCGTCCAAAGGCTCAAAAAGCGTTGTTTGACATTTATGCCCCCAAGCTTTACGTCGTGTGTTTGCGTTACATGAAAGACCAAATGCGTGCACAAGACGTCTTGCAAGATACCTTCGTTAAAATTTTTGCACACATCGGCAATTACAAATCGGAGGGTGCTTTTGAAGGTTGGCTCAAAAAAATTGCAGTCAACACCAGCCTTGATCAACTCCGCAAAGACAAAAAATTGCTCACTGATGTCTCTTTGGACGACGTCTCGCACAAAATAGCACACCAAGATTACAGCGTAGAAAAACTTATGGCCGACGACCTACTCAAATTAGTTCAGGCGCTGCCAGATGGCTACCGCACTGTTTTCAACCTCTTTGCCATTGAAGGTTATTCGCATCAAGAGATTTCTAGCCAACTTGGTATCTCCGAAAGCACTTCCAAAACACAATACTTGCGCGCAAGGGCCTATTTGAAAGACCGTATAGAAAATATTGACTAAATGATTGAAAAAGACAACATCAAAGATTTATTTGCCAAAGGCCTCCAGGACCACCACGTCCAGGTAGACCCTGCGCTCTGGACGTCTATTTCATCATCAATTGGAGCCGGTGCCGCCAAAACCGGGCTTGGTCTCTTATCCAAAACCCTTATTGGTGTTGGGGCAAGTGCCCTTGTTGCGGGAGCTATTTATGTGTCATTCGATGCAGAAAAACCAGCGACCAATAAGCAAGATGCAAAAACGCAGCAAGAAACGGTTCATTCGAAAGAAGCGGAAGAAAATACCGCTGCGCCACAAAATGATCAGCTAGATCAACAGCAAAATCTCCATACACGAACACCTTTACCCCCCGTAAATTATTTAATTGAAGAGGGTGGAAATGCAACAATTCAACTTCAAGTAAGTCAAGTAGCGCCTGAGCACACGACCACTATTCTGTCAAATCAAGCCTCTCAAACCACGAGCATCCCACATTCTATTCCAGTAAGCATTCCAACTCAAACGCAAGCCGTTCAAACAATAGTGCCTGCTCCTGAGAGTGCTTCTCAAGCGCCAGTAAAAGTAGTGCCCAATCAATTCCGTGTTTCATTACCAAATATTTTCACGCCCAATAACGACGGCCAAAACGAAACACTACAAATTGACTGGAAACAAAAAACCATTGAAGATTTCAGTATTGTTGTGCTCAACAAAGAAAATCAAGTGGTATTCAGCAGCAGCAATCCTCATTTTGATTGGGATGGCTCCGACCTCGGCAGTGAAAAACTTGCGCGCGGCGCCTATATTTATTTTGTGGCAGGCGTACTCGATGGTCAAAAATGGCAGCAATCTAGCAGCTTACAAATCCAATACTAAAATTATTGCGTAAATTGGTGCATGCCTCTTATCTATTGCATCACCAACGGAAACAAAAAAATACATCCAGCAAATCAATGCATTTTAGCTGCCCTGAAGGATCAATTTGGCGCTGAATTTCAGATTTACAATAGTTCAGATTCTACAACGGCGCTTGTTTTCATTCACTCTTTAAAAGGCCCTTGTACCCATCTCATTGGCGTGGGTGGCGACGGTACTTTTAATGTGCTTGTCAATGGCGTTTGTACACATCCCGACCCTAACTTTCAGCCCATTCTAGGAGTGCTCCCAAATGGAACCGGCAACGACTTTTACCGCTCCGCTGGCTTCCAAAGCACCGATGATTTTTGTGAAAAAATCCAAAGTGTGGCCTTCGATTTATTTGATGTTGGATTGCTTCAAACCGAACAAGAAAAACGCTATTTTGCCAATATTGCAGATGTCGGGTTTGGCGGCGCGGTTGTGCTCGAACTACAAAATTTCCGCAAACATTTTGGACCAAACTTTTCTTACGGATTGGCCATCATTAAAACGTTTCTCCATTACAAAAGACCACAAGTTCAAATAAATTGTGCAGACTTCAGTTACATGGGAGAATTGCTACTTGCCGCATTTTGCAATGGCAGTATTTTTGGCGATGGCTTGTATATACATCCGGGTGCCCGAATTGACGACGGTCAACTCAAACTCACGCTATTGGGTAGGGTTTCCTTATTTGATTATCTTAAAAATGTACTGCGCGTGAAGCAGGGTAAAAAAATCAAGCATCCTGAAGCACATTATCTAAATGTATCGTTTCCTATCCATCTGCAATGTGCAGATCAGGTGTTGCACGCTCAAACAGATGGAGAATATATCAGCGGACAATCTTTCACCATTGATTTACATGCGCGCAAGTTAAAGCTACTTCCTTTCCAGAAGCGCTAGATTGCTTATCTTTGAACTGCGATGAAAAAAAGCATCATCATTACGGCAGGTGGCATAGGGAAACGCATGGAAAGCGAACTTCCTAAACAATTTTTGCTGCTTGGCTCCAAACCTGTTTTGATACATGCGCTCGAACGTTTTTTTGAATTTGATCCAAATGCGCAACTCATCGTTACACTTCCCAAAGATTGGGTAAATCACTGGAAAGAACTCCTTACAAAATACGGCATCCAAATTCCGCACAAGATAGTGGACGGCGGCAGCGAAAGATTCCACTCTATTCAAAATGCATTGACAATTTGTACTGGAGACCAAATTGGTATTCACGATGGCGTAAGACCACTTGTCAGTATTGAGACCATTGAACGCTGTTTTAGCGGCCTACAATATTCAACTGCTGTTGTTCCGGTTCTGAATCTTAAAGATTCTCTAAGAATGGGGAAACTAGAAATTTCAGAAAGTGTGGATAGATCAAAGTTTTATCTTGTGCATACACCGCAATGTTTTGACGCAAGCATCCTTAAAGAAGCTTATTTACAAGAATACCAGGCGCATTTTACAGACGACGCGAGTGTTGTAGAATCAATTGGCATTTGCCCTCTATTGGTCTTGAGTAACGAAGAAAACATCAAAATAACAAGCCCAACAGATTTAAAAATCCTCAACGCACTCCTGCTCCCATGAATTTAATTGCCCCGCCTTCACTCGAATCTGGCGACCTCGTTTATTTGTGCGCGCCTGCCAAAGCTATTGAAGAAAACTATGTTATTGCAGCCGAACAATGGTTGTCTCAGATTGGCCTTCGCTCCATTAGAAGTAAAAATTTAACAGGCAGGCACCATTATTTTTCAGGGAAAGAATTAGAGCGTTTGGCAGACTTACAAGAAGGTATTGACCATCCCGAAGCAAAAGCAATTTGGTGCATGAGAGGTGGCTATGGCAGTATTCAACTTTTAGATGGTTTGCAATGGGCTCAGTTTATCCGCGAGCCTAAGTGGTTGATCGGCTTTTCTGATATTTGTGTAGTGCACCACAAGATACAATCTCTGGGTTTTCAGAGTATACATGGCACCATGGCTTTGAACATTGAAAAAAATAGCGAACAAGCCAAACAAAGCCTGCGCGATTTATTATTTGGAGAGCGAATTGGTTTTGAGATTGAATCCCATCATTTGAATCAAATAGGTTCTTGCACCGGCCAACTTATTGGTGGTAATTTGAGTATTGTATACAGTATGCTTGCCAGCCCAGATGCCTATGATTTTCGCGAAGCCATTCTGTTTATTGAAGATTTAGCCGAGCATTTGTACCACATCGACCGCATGCTGCACGCACTGCGACGCGCTGGCGCTTTGGAGCAAATCAGTGGTTTAGTTATTGGTGGCATGACCGATTTAGAAGATACAGATGTGCCTTTCGGGAAATCTCTCGAGGAGCTCATATTCGCACACTTCCCCTATCGGAAAATCCCCATTTGTTTCGATTTTCCTGCCGGGCACATCGACGACAATCAGGCCTTGGTCTTAGGCGCAATGGCACACTTAGAAGTGAATGCTGCACAAGTTTTATTGAGCTATCTATAATCGTTCTAAATAGCTTTATTCAGCTGATTATCTTGGCAACATTTGTGACAATTAGCTGTTCTTCACTTAAATTTGCAACACTACAAATGAAAGATACTTATGAGTAATTCTGTAATTTTTAAATCTTCTATCGGTAAAAAGGTCTTTATGGCCCTCACCGGTCTTTTCCTGTGTACATTTTTGGTTGGCCACTTACTTGGTAATCTTCAACTTATCCTCAAAACAGGCGAAGAAGGACGTCGGGCATTTAACGAATACGCCTATTTCATGGGTCACAACCCTTTCATTAAAATCCTTTCTTACGTCACCTATGCAGCTATACTAATTCACATCATTGACGGTATTGCGCTTACCATTCAAAATAAAAAAGCGCGCCCAGTGGCTTACGCTTACAATAAACCAGGTGCAAACTCTAGCTCTGCAAGCCGCAGCATGGCTATTTTAGGAACTCTTATCTTGGTATTCTTAGCGACGCACATGGCCAACTTCTGGTGGAAAATGAAAATAAAAGAAGATGTCCCGCTGCATACCTACAAACTTGAAATGGACAACCCAATGATGGGTGCGGCCAATGCAGAACTTTACTACACACATGTACCAGGCATTCAACCTATTCCAAAAGACGGTAAAAATATTGTGGAAAAAGGAACAGACCTTTACATCAAAGGAACAAATGTGAAAGTTGCTGAGGGCTACCGCGACCTCCACACATTAGTTATGGACTTTTTTAGCAAAAGCAAAAACGAAGGCGCCTTATTTGCAGTGCTCTTTTACTTGATCTCTATGGTTGTTTTGGCTTACCAC
>JBIKZM010000130.1:0-4778 GCA_044354735.1 Crocinitomicaceae bacterium | reverse complement strand
ACTAACTTTCTTGTCAAAATTAAGCAGTTATGAAATACATTTTACCTATTTTTCTAGTTATTTCACAAGTACTTTTCGCTCAAATCCCCAGCTATGTGCCCGTTGCAGGCCTACAGTGTTATTACCCCTTTAATGGTAATGGCAACGATGCAAGTACGCTCAACAATCACCTCACCAACAACGGCGCGGTGCTCACAACAGACCGTTTTGGCAACACAGATGCTGCCTATAACTTCAACGGAAGCACACAATACCTCATCCGCAATACGCCAAGTTTTACTTTTAATCCGAGTTCTACCTTTACGGTTTCGTTGTGGCACAACCGCAATACAAGTTCTGTTGTTGGCATTCCAATCATGCACGCCACCAACACGGCAGGTAACTTCATTTGGATTTTTCAAACGGGTGCCACTAGCATGCAATTTGGTACCAATAAGCAACAAGCCAGTTGGATCTGGGCGCAAAGTACGAGTACTACCAATGCTTGGACACATATCGTTCTGGTTTACAACGCAGGCGCCATGACACTTTACAAAGACAACGTAGCTGTTGCTACAGCCACCTTTAATCATACGGGTGTTACAAGCGCTACATTGCCGCTTTACGTTGGTAGAGGCATTGGAGGCAGTTATTTCAATGGCAAAATCGATGACATCGGCATCTGGAACCGCTGTTTGTCGGCATGTGAAGTCAATGACCTTTATACGGCATCAAATACCCTCACTACCGTCAATGCGGGGCCCAATTTATATGCTTGCAACGGTGGTTCGGTGACGCTCACTGGAACAGGAGCAAGTACTTATTTATGGGCGCCAAATGTGAGTAATGGTACTACATTTAGCCCGAGTATCAATCAAACTTATACACTCACTGGCTTTGACGCCAACGGCTGCTCCGCCTGGGATCAGACGAATATTTTACTCGAACAATTCAGCATCAATGCTGGCCAAGACCTCACTATTTGCCAAGGCGACAGCGCCGTGTTGACTGCTACGGGCTCGCCAAATATCATCTGGAACAACAACGACGTCAGCAACGGCGTGCCATTTTTTCCCTTGAATAGCGGCTATGTCACTGCTTTTGCAACAAGCCCGAATGGTTGTTTGGCCTCAGATTCTGTGTTGCTCACCATTAATCCATCTCCGAGTATTGATGCCGGCCAAGATTTTGTCACTTGCCCTGGTGACAGCATCACACTATTAGCAACAGGTGCCAACAATCTGGTTTGGAACGGTAACATCCCCAACGACACCACTTTTGTGCCCACGATGAGCGGCACTTATATTGTGAGTGGAAACGACAGCCTTGGTTGCAATGGCTCGGATACACTCCAGGTATTTTACGGAACATTACCCGACCTCAATGCAGGGCCCGATCAAAGTGTTTGCTTTGGACAAGAAGTCACGCTCACAGGAACCGGTGGTATTTTCATGTACTGGGACTTCGCTATCGACGGAATTCCATTTATTCCACAAACTAGCGGCAATTATGTACTCTTCGGAGCAAGCAATGAAGGTTGCCAAAGCACCGATACCGTTTTTGTTGGTGTCAATGAGGCAACTAGCAATACAATAACCGTCTCGGCAATCGATAGCTACTCAAGCAACGGACAAACCTATACCGCTTCGGGAACATACACCCAAGTTCTAACTAATGCTGTTGGTTGCGATAGCTTGCTGACCATTAACCTCACACTTGATTTTACAGGTTTAAATGAAAACAAACAGCTGTTTAACTTCTATCCAAACCCTGTTAAAGAGATGATAGTGGTAAGCGTATTACCTGAATTGATCGGCCGTGAATTGGAAATGATGAATATTGAAGGGAAGCGCGTACATTCTATAGAGATGACAACAGCGAATCAAACCATCAATGTTCAGCACTTACCTGCGGGAATTTATTTCCTTCAAATCGGCGAAGGGGTTCAAAAAGTGTTGGTGGAGTAGGGCTTCAAACCACCCAACTTACCTCTTCGACGTCAGTGGATTGCGCAAATTCGTATACCCCACTAAGTGCAAGCGGACCACCCCAACGGGCAATTTGGCTTTGACGAGCACCGGTATTCTATTGGCATCGGCCGTGACCCAAAACTGAACATCTTCTTCGTCTTTGAAGTACCGACCGGTCTGGACCAATGGTACAAACTTGTGGCATTTGAATTTTCCTTTTTCAGTGTCGATGACTTGGTCGGTGAGGTACTTGATCTTGAGCGTAAATACTTCGTTGTCCATGAAGATAGGAAAACTGAAGGTTTGGCCCTTTTTAGCACCTTTGAAATCTAAAGTACGGGCATAATAAAATGCAGAAATCATGTCTTGGGCGCCCATCGGGATTTTAAAAGTTTTGCCCTTATTTGTTTCTACAGTTTCGCTTTGATGATGAAAAGTGTAGTCCTGACTGATTTTATAACCGCCTTCGTCTACGCGGCGCTTGAAAAACCAAGGCATGATACTGCGTTGGTCTAAGTAAGATTCGTAAGTGTCGTCTACATGAAAAACGTTGTCAAAAGTATTGATTGAATACCCTTTGGCTACGGCATGATACAAGGGGCGGCCGTGACCTTTGCGGTCAGTCCATTTGAGATAAAGCGTTGCTTCCCCTGCGTCAATGAGGCCATAAGACAAATGGTAGCGCAATTTTTCACCAACTGCAAAAGCATCGTTGTCGGTAACTGGGAAAACTTCTTTACCGCTACTAGAGAGCAGCGCAAGTAAGAATAGCGTCGGGAGTAGGTAATGAAATGCTTTCATGGCAGTAGTTTTTCATCGCCAAGCAAAGCACATGCCAAAAAGAGCTTACTCGATGATCAGAATGTAATTGTTTTTCTTGCCTTTGCCTAGCAGCGCATAGCGCCCATTGATGAGCTCATCGGCTGTAATGATGAAGTCTTCACCTACTTTATCTTTGTTCACTGCAATAGCATTGGCTTTGAGCTCGCGTCGGGCTTCTCCGTTAGAGCTCAAGAAACCAGTTTTGGCAGCAAGTGCATCGATGATACTCATGCCTGTTCCAAAATCTGCAGCAGATATGGTAGCTTGTGGAACACCTTCAAATACGGCGAAGAAATCTTTCTCTGAGAGCGAACGAAGGTCGTCTGCAGTGGATTTCCCGAAGAGAATATTGCTTGCGGCAATTGCCGTTTGAAGCGCGGCAGCACCATGCACACGCGTGGTAATGTCTTCGGCAATCGCTTTTTGCAACACACGCAAATGTGGGGCTTCGGCATGCGTAGCTTCTAAAGCCTCGATTTCCTCTTTGGTGCGCAAGGTAAAGATGCGGATATAGTTAGCGGCATCTGTATCTGAGGCATTGAGCCAGAATTGATAAAACGCATAAGGGCTGGTCTTTTCTGGATCGAGCCAAACCGAACCGCTTTCTGTTTTGCCAAATTTAGTGCCATCGGCTTTCTTGATCAGTGGCGTAGTGACGGCATAAGCCTCGCCACCCGCTTTGCGGCGAATGAGCTCTGTTCCGGTTACGATATTTCCCCATTGGTCTGAGCCGCCCAACTGTAGGATACAGTTATGGTGCTTGTTGAGGTGGTAAAAGTCGTAGCCCTGAACCAATTGGTAAGAAAACTCCGTAAAAGACATGCCTGTTTCGAGTCTTTTCTTGACCGAATCTTTGGCCATCATGTAGTTGACTGATATGTGCTTGCCGACGTCGCGGATGAAATCGAGAAAAGACATGTTTTTGAACCACTCGTAATTGTTGACCATCTCGGCCGCGTTGGCTCCACAGTCAAAATCTAAGAAGGCTTCAAGTTGCTTGCGCACACAGGCCACGTTGTGGTCTAGGGTTGCGGCGTCGAGCAAATTGCGCTCTTGGCTTTTGCCAGAAGGGTCGCCAACCATGCCAGTTGCACCACCAACAAGCGCGTAGGGTTTGTGACCAGCGCGTTGGAAATGAACGAGCGTCATGATTTGAACGAGATGCCCTACGTGAAGTGAATCTGCTGTTGGATCAAAGCCGATGTAGCCAGCGGATACTTTTTTGAGGAGGGCTTCTTCTGTTCCGGGCATGATGTCGTGGATCATGCCGCGCCATTGGAGTTCTGCGATAAAATTGCTGGGCATTTTATTTCGTTAATTCTTTGAATACTTCTTCTAGTGTTTTTTGCTCTATGTTGAGTGTCAAGATCAACCACTCTTGCGCTTGCGCGTACTGAGCTACTTCTTTTCGGAGGTCGGTGTTGCTGAGTGATTCGATCAGCCAACCGTTATTGAGCCCTTCTACCTTACTGACGTTAGGAATCTTTTTGAGTTGTGCAGCGCTGACTTTGTTGTCAAATTCGACGTAAACCGTTTGGTGCTCGAGCTCTTGCTGGAGTATTTTGGCGGTGTCGTCGGCTACAATCTGACCTTTTGAAATGATGATCACGCGGTCACAGATAGCCTCTACTTCTTGCATAATGTGCGTAGATAGTATGACTGTTTTTTCTTTGCCGATGCTGCGGATGAGTTCGCGGATTTCTACCAACTGATTGGGATCAAGACCCGTGGTAGGTTCGTCTAAAATAAGCACCTCCGGGTCGTGAATGATGGCCTGAGCCAAACCAACACGTTGGCGGTATCCTTTAGAAAGCGCACCGATTTTTTTGTGCTGCTCTACATCGAGGCCCACGGCATGGATCATTTCAGACACGCGCGCCTTGAGGTTTTTGATTTTGTAAATGCGCCCCACAAATTCGAGGTATTCGCGCACATACATATCTGTATAAAGCGGGTTGTTTTCTGGTAAATAGCCGATAATTTGGCGGGTCTCGAGTTTGTCGATAT
>JBIKZM010000129.1:0-4792 GCA_044354735.1 Crocinitomicaceae bacterium | reverse complement strand
CCCAATGTCATGAGGTATTGCGCGAGAAAAGTCACGGGAAAGTCTCGGGTGTGTGCAATGGTTTCTAGCTTTAAAAGCTGCTCTCTGATGAAATAAAATAGCTGTTGATCAGCGCCCTGATACCGCAAGGTTTGCTGTAATACATCGGTCATAAAAAAGACCAACAGTACCTTTTGAGGATGCTCAAACAAAGCCAGAGGCGTCCAGGCGAAGTCGAGTTGATTGATGATGCCTAAATCAGATTCTGGGCGCTTGAAATAACTGAGTTCATACAAACCCAACTGATTGAGCGCCTTGCGTTTCTTGAGCGCACCTTTGAATACAAAAGACTGAAAGCCGCGATCGAGCGTATAAAAATGTAATATGATACTGCTCTCCGAGTAAGCTTGCTTATCGATGAGAATGCCGAGTTCTTTTGCTTTCAAGATCTATTTGCGCGCCGCTCTAAAGTCTATTTTGTAATAGAAAATTGGGAAGAAGCCCAACTGGGTTTTTTCTGAATACGGTAAGAAAGTGCCGTTTTGTTGAGCGGCAAAATCTTGGGCAGTCAGTGGTGGGCGGTAGGCCAAAGTAAGCAGGTTTTTAGTGCCGAAGATGTTCACTAAATCCAAACCAAATTCGTGGGTCACACGATCGGCGTTTTTGCGCCAAGAAATCTTGAGGTCGGTACGGAAATAATCCCTGAACTGCAAGTCATTGAACATGGAGTCTTGGAAGATGATTTCCTTCATGTCAGTGGACGTTTGGACATCCACCAATCCATAGCGCTTGCCGCCTGCTGCCGTTACTTTTCCACCAATGCCGATGATGCTGCGCTCGCCAACTTTGAATTCCTTTCCTCCGAGTAAATTCACAACATAATTTCCATTGTATGAGGTATTGCGCCAAACGAGGTCAGAACCACGGTAGCGAGAGTCATAAACAGTTCCGGAGAACAAAAAGAAGAACGATTTGTCAAAGTACTTCTGAACCGTTAATTCTAAACCGTAATTATAGCCATCGCCTGTATTTTGAAGCTGGTCTACAAACAAGCGAGAGAATCCGCTCCCCACATTGATCATCGAGAAAGAAGAAGGCGCCACCGTGACCGGAATATTATAAAGGTATTGGTAGTAGGCTTCTGTTTTGATGTTGAAACCCTTATTGAAAGACTTCTCATATCCAATTCCAGAATGCGCACTGCGCGAAAAATCCATGTTGATATTGCTATTCGGATTCGAAACACCCGGAAGAACTTTATAAGCATATGTATAGTAAGGCTGGATCATACTATGCAGGCCGCCTCCAGCAGAAATGGCCTGACCGTTACTCATGCGGTATTTCCAACCCACACGTGGCTCAAACGGACTAATGCTATTCGTAAGCGTGAAATATTGCGCGTGCACACCTGCCGTAAAATCCATTTGGTCTGAAATACGCCATTTCCATTGCACAAATGGCTGAATAAGTGCAGCTGTGCCTTGGTAGTTCCAACGCACTTCATAGTTGTCGGGTACATCGAGGTCATACAAACATGAATCGAGAAAATTCATCGAAATCAAGTCAAAACTCAAACCCGCCTTTAACAAATGTTGCTTGTTGAACTTGTGATTGAGCGCTGTATAACCACTGATTTTTTGCACTTTAAAATCATAGGCCATCATGGGGTAAAGCGTATCGAAAACAATCTCATTCAACAACGTATCTAACGCTCTACCTTTTAGGTAATTGTGATCGGTTTGCTGCACTTCTTGGCTGTAGGCCAAGGTCGCCGAAATAAATGTTTTCTCATTGAGGCTCTTTTTGTAATTCAGACCAGAGGTAAGCATGCTAGTACCGAAATATTGGTCGCGGTCTCCTTCGCCGTAGAGGTCTTCGGTATATGCTTTGAAACCAGAAATTTCTATAGCGATGTCTGAGTTTCCGCCCATACCAAAGAAAGATAGCTGCCCACCATTTTTGAGCATCCAGTTGAATTTAAAGGCGCCATCGAAATATTTTGGAATGGCATCGGTGCCTAAGTTGATGTTGAGTTTTTGGAAAATAGTGAGTGTGGAGTAGCGCCCCATGACCAAATAACTCGACTTGCTGTCTTTGCTCAATGGGCCTTCTGCCAAGAACTCGGTGCCGAGCAAGCCAAACTGACCTGTAAATTCGTGTTGCTTGTTGTTACCGCTTCTTAACTTTAAGTCAAATACACCAGACAAGCTGTTGCCGTATTCGGCCGGGAAAGCACTCATGAAAAAGTCAGAGTTTGCTAAAATTTTGTTGTTTAATAGAGAAACCGGACCGCCCGAAGTACCTGAAATGGCAAAGTGATTCGGGTTGGGAATGTCTATTCCCTCTACGCGGTAAATGACCCCAAGTGGAGAGTTGCCACGCACCACGATATCGTTGCGAGAATCGTCGGCACCATTTACACCGGCAAAGTTAGAAGCCATGCGTGCAGGGTCCATGCGCGAACCCGGATAGCGGTTGGTTTCTTCTACACTGAATTGCTGTGCCGAAAGCACGGCCATTTCATTGAGGACCTCTCCCTGCTTGCGACCTACTACGCGGACGTCTTGTTGCTGCGAAACTTTTTCTTGAAGTGGAATTTGAACAATGAGTTCTCTGCCCGAGCTCACCTCTACAGTAAGCGTTCTGAGATCGTAAAAAGGTGCAGAAGCATTTATTTGGTGCTTGCCTACAGGTACTTTCGCAATTGAAAAAGTGCCATCAGTGGCGGCGGCGGCCATGTATTTCTGGCCATCTACCTCGATGAGAACTTTTGCGCCGGTTAAGGGAAAGTTTGTTTCGCTGTCAAACACCGTTCCGCGGACGGTTTGGGTGGGTAACTGTGCAAAAATCAAAAGGTTGAGTACAGAAAATAGAACGAGTAAAGGTAGTTTCATGGTGAACAATTTAGAAACGAATATAAATAAAATTGACCACACTCGTACGTAGAGAATTTTTGCACGGTTTTTGTCAGTTGGCCGTTTATCATTAACTTTAGAAAAAAAATACATGAAAACAATTGCTCTATTTACTATGCTTGTTGTGGCTCAACTGAGTTTTGCCCAAAAAGCAACCACAGCTTGTACTTGGTACACCGATATCAACGAAGCTACGGCTATCGCTCAGAAAGAAAACAAACCTATGATGTTGTTTTTTACAGGATCAGACTGGTGCGGATGGTGTGTTCGCCTTCAAAAAGAAGTCTTCAAAACCCCTGAATTTGAAGCATGGGCTAAAGAAAATGTAGTGCTCGTAGAGCTTGACTTCCCGCGTTCGACTCCACAAACAGAAGCCATTAAAACACAAAACCGCACCCTCCAACAACAATTTGCTGTTCGTGGGTACCCAACTTGTTGGTTCGTGAAACCAGAGAAACTCAGCGACGGCAAAATGAACCTCGCTCCACTTGGATCAAAAGGTTATGAAGCTGGCGGCCCTGCAAATTGGGTTGGCGGCGCCACTACCGTTATCAAAGCCAAGTAATTTAAGCTTCAAGCGAATTTCAGATCTGAAAATTCGTCGTAATTAAAACCCCTGGATGCCAAGAAGCGAAACAGCTTTTGCTTGCGCAACCAGGGGTCTTTTTCTTTAGCGAGGTCCTGCCATTTTCTAGCAGCGACCACTTGGAGAATCCCAAAATAATCTTCTTTATACAATTCCTCCATTGCTTTTTCAATCAGGGAAGCATCTAATTTTTTGAGTTTCAAGCCCTGCTTGATTTTATTGATGCCCCAATGTTTGATGCGCAGTTTGCCCACTGCATAGGCAGTTGCAAAGCGTTCGTCGTCTAGGAATTTGTTGTCTAGGAGCGAGCTGAGGACTTGCAATATTTCGCCGTCTTCGGCACCCATGCGCTTGAGCTTTTCGATGACTTCAGCACTACAGCGCTCCTGATAAGCACAAAATGCCTCAGATTTCTGAAGCATTTGTGTAAGGTCATAGGCACGAGGCGCAGACATTTTAGAGTGGTATTTCGTTGTTCTCTTTGTCGACGAAAGTGTACTGCAATAAGTGATTGGCAGTTACCCCGCGGACGGGAATCCAGGTTTTGAATTTGAATAACCACTGCAACTGTCGGCTCCAAATACCATTTTTGAAAAAGGCCTCTAGATAAGGATGTACAAGCAAGGTGATGCCGCGCATGCCGCGGTCATTGAGCAAGTAAGCCAAGTTATTTTCGATTTCTTCAGCAAAAAGGATACTGGCCTGAACTTCGCCACTTCCGTTACAGGTTGGGCAAGTTTCGTGCGTTTGGATATCCGTTTCGGGGCGAACGCGTTGGCGAGTGATTTCGATGATGCCAAATTTAGAAGGTGGAATCATGTTGTGCTTGGCACGGTCTGATTTCATGACTTCCTTCATTTTGTCAAAAAGGATCTTGTTGTTTTCACGCTCGTGCATGTCGATGAAATCGACGCAGATGATGCCGCCCATGTCGCGCAGTTGCAACACGCGTGCGACTTCTTCAGCCGCTTCAATGTTTGTGGCGAGTGCATTGGATTCTTGGCCATCGGCACCTTTGCGGTTGCCGCTATTGACGTCGATGACGTGCATGGCTTCGGTGTGCTCAATAATGAGGTAGCCTCCACTTGGCAACGGTACTTTTTTACCAAATAACGTTTTGATCTGTTTGTCGATACCGAAGCGTTCAAAAATACCAATACGGTTGTCATAGTGACGCACGATTTTTTCGCGACCTGGCGCAATTTCAGAAATGTAGTCCTTCATTTGAAGGGCCATGGTTTCGTCGTTGACGTGTATATTGGTAAAGTTTCCATTGAGCAAATCTCGCAAAATGGAATTGGTAGTGTTGAGT
>JBIKZM010000128.1:0-4793 GCA_044354735.1 Crocinitomicaceae bacterium | reverse complement strand
CTCATCGGTTGGTAAATTGGAGTAGGTTCCTAAACACTGTAAGGCTTGAATTTGCGCGCCAAATTGTGGCTCGGTAAGTTGGCCATCTTTGATACTGAAATAAGCCTTGACTTCTGGCGCTTTTTGTGCTGCAAAAGATTGATAATGCAATTGAAAATCTACCTTCCCTTTGGCTTTGATGCGCTTGAGTGCAGCTAAAGATTCGGGTTGTAGGGTCCGAACGAGCTTGACCAGCGCTAAGTTTTGGCTGCGGATATCTAGGCTGCTTTGGAGGGGGCCGAATTCTGCATCAATTAAAAAGGGCAAGTTGGCAATTTTGATCTGCGCCTGTGGCAATTTGATTAAATTTTGTGCTTGGTCTACCAACAGTGCAAGGTCGAAAACGAGTGGTTGGTTTTTGAGCAGAACAACCTGACCCTTTTTGATCTGCTTGAGCCATACATCTCCAGTGGCCGTAAGTTGTGTTTTTTGGTCGGAGAATTTTCCAGACAAAGAAGCGCTGTGAATGGTAGTGGTGTACAATTGCGCACTTTTTTGATCGCAATAGGCGACTTTGAATTGCTCGAGCAAGATAGATTCTAATTCTAAATTGAAAGCGTCAGAGCGCGAGGAAGTTGGCTTGAAAATAGCGTAGTTGGCGCGGCCTTTTCGGTCGTCTTTCAAGTTGAGTTGGCCGTTGAAGCCGGTAATCTGCTCAATCTGATAATTTCCTTTCCATAAATCGAAAGGATTGAAGCGCAAACTGATTTGTTCGGCTTGCAAAAGGGTGTCTTTGGAGCTAAGCGGGTCGGCAATCAGAACTTGGTCAAAGGCAACACTCAACTGGGGGAAAGTACGCCAGAAGTGGAGGTTAATTTGGGCAACCTGAACGGGCTCTTTGAGGTAGGTATTGACTTGTTCAACAACTTTTTTAATGATGCGGTCTTCAAAAACATAGAGTGCCAAAGAAATGGTGGTCATGAAGACCAATAAAATCAAAACCAAACGCTTTACAAACCGCCACCAAAACTTCATAATCCTCTAACGAAAAAACCAGCTATACGTTGCAAACAAAGTATAGAATTTTTTTTAGCGCTATCTTTGTATCCTCAATTGTATACTCATGAGTCATCCAGAACTTTCCGAACAAGAAATTTTACGTCGTGAATCGCTGCAAAAATTGCGCGATCTCGGCATTGATCCTTATCCAGCGGCACTCTACGCGGTAGATGCCTTCGCTGCGGATATCAAGGAAAATTTTGAAGACGGAAAACAGGTTTGTTTGGCTGGGCGCATGCTTTCGCAGCGCATTATGGGCAAGGCTTCCTTTGCTGAAATTCAAGATGCTTCGGGCCGTGTACAAGTGTATTTTAACCGAGACGAACTTTGCCCTGGTGAAGACAAAACGCTCTACAACGAAGTTTTCAAAAAACTCCTCGACCTCGGCGACTTCATTGGCATCAAAGGCCACATGTTCAGAACCCAAGTTGGCGAAATCTCTGTGCACGTCACTGAATTTCAGTTGCTCAGCAAGTCTTTGCGCCCACTGCCACTGCCCAAAACAGACGCAGCAGGGGTGGTACACGACGCCTTTACAGACCCTGAATTACGCTACCGCCAACGCTATGTTGACCTCGTTGTGAACCGCCAAGTCAAAGAAGTTTTTATCAAGCGAACAAAATTATTCAATGCCATGCGCGACTTCTTTAACCGCGCTGGTTATATGGAGGTCGAAACACCCGTTTTGCAAGCCATTCCCGGCGGTGCATCGGCAAGACCCTTCATTACGCACCACAACGCGCTCGATATTCCACTCTACATGCGCATTGCCAATGAGCTCTATCTGAAAAGGCTCATCGTGGGCGGCTTCGACGGCGTATATGAGTTTTCAAAAAACTTCCGCAACGAAGGCATGGACCGCACCCACAACCCAGAGTTTACCGCCATGGAAATCTACGTAGCCTACAAAGACTACAACTGGATGATGGACTTCACTGAACAACTTCTAGAGCATTGTGCTGTTGCGGTAAACGGCGTTACACTTGCCCAATTCGGCGCGCATACCATCGACTTTAAAGCACCTTACAAACGCATTACCATGCGCCAAGCCATCATAGACTTCACAGGCTTTGATATCGCTGGCAAAACCGAAGACGAACTCCGCAGTGCCGCAAGGGGCATGGGTATCGAAGTAGATGAAACCATGGGTAAAGGCAAACTCATCGACGAAATGTTTGGCGCAAAATGTGAAGGCAATTATATTCAACCCACCTTCATTACAGACTATCCTAAAGAGATGTCGCCACTTTGTAAAGTACACCGCGACGACCCAAGCTTAACAGAACGTTTTGAACTAATGGTTTGCGGAAAAGAAGTAGCCAATGCTTATTCTGAGCTCAATGACCCAATTGACCAACGCGAGCGTTTTGAAGAACAACTCAAGCTGCAAGAGCGCGGCGACGACGAAGCCATGTTTATTGACCAAGATTTCTTGCGCGCACTTGAATACGGCATGCCGCCTACCAGCGGATTAGGCATCGGCATGGACCGCCTCATCATGTACCTCACGAACAATGCCTCCATTCAAGAAGTACTTTTCTTTCCGCAGATGCGACCTGAAGTACAGGCCCCTAAGGTTACACTGAACGAAACCGAGACGGTAATCTTTGAAAAAATGCAGCAAGAAAAACAACTCTTATTGAGCGAGCTCCGCACGCATTTTGACATCAGCAACAAACTTTGGGATAACTCAATTAAAACATTGACCAAAAATCAATTGTTGGCAGTAAGCAAGGAAGACGATTTGCTATTTATTCGTTTGCTTTAAGTTACTCCGCAATAATTTTGCGGAATCAATTTTAAAACTAAATATACTTCTTAGTGAATTCCCAGAGCACGATACCTGCGCACACACTTACGTTGAGACTGTGCTTGGTGCCAAACTGCGGAATTTCTATGATATGGTCTGCAGTATCTAAGGCCGCTTGATCCACTCCGTCCACTTCATTTCCAAAAACCAAGGCAAAGCCGGGCGCATTGAGCTGGTCGATATCTTGCAATAAAGTCGTTTGAACAGCTTGCTCCACAACGCAAATTGCATAACCCTTTTCTTTGAGTTCGCTCAGCGCATCTTGCAAAGACGCGCGGTATTGCCAACGCACAGTGTCGGTGGCACCCAATGCTGTTTTGTGGATGTCGCGGTGAGGAGGCTGAGCGGTTATGCCGCACAAGTAAATCTGCTCTACGTTAAACGCGTCGGCAGTCCTGAAAAATGAGCCGATGTTGTTGAGCGAGCGGATGCTATCTAAGACCAAAACCAACGGAAATTTTTGCTGAACTTGGTAAGCTTCTTCGCTGACGCGATTGAGCTCCCATAACTTGAGTTTTTTGGTGGCGTTTGCTGACATCTATAGCTCAAAAATACTGTAAAATTGTGGAAAAATAGCCCAAAATTCCGGGCTAAAAAGGGCTATCTTTACTTCTCTAAAAAATACAAGTGTCTAAGCAAAGTATAGAAAAAAGTTCCGAAACGCCCTTGATGAAGCAATACAATCAAATCAAGGCGCGCCACCCCGACGCCATGCTGTTGTTCCGGGTAGGAGATTTCTATGAAACTTTTGGTGAAGACGCCGTCAAAGCCAGCCGAATTCTCGGCATTATCCTCACCAAAAGAAAAAATGGAGCCGCCGCCGACATGGAATTGGCAGGCTTTCCACACCACTCTTTAGAAACTTATTTGCCCAAGCTCGTTCGGGCAGGGCAGCGCGTAGCCATTTGCGATCAACTCGAAGATCCCAAAATGACCAAAACGATTGTCAAGCGCGGCGTGACCGAACTGGTTACACCCGGATTGGCCTTCAACGACCAAGTGCTAGACCAGCGCAGCAATAACTTTTTATGTGCACTCCACCTCGAAAAAACCGAAATTGGTGCGGCGTTCCTCGATATTTCTACAGGCGAATTTTTGGTTGCACAAGGCAGCGCCAACTACATTGACAAACTCATCAGCGGGTTCAGGCCCTCAGAAATCATCTATCAGAAAAGCAAAACAAGTGCTGTACACGAACTATTCGGCAACGATGCCTTTCACTTCAAATTAGAAGAGTGGGTGTTTGGCTCAGATTTCGCCAACGAACAACTCAACAAGCATTTTGGCACCAAATCACTCAAAGGTTTTGGGCTCGATAACCAAGAGCTCGCGATCATCGCTGCCGGCGCAGTATTTCATTATTTATCAGAAAACCAACAACAACAACTCGGTCATATTACCGGTATTTCACGCATTGCCCCAGACCGCTATATGTGGCTAGACCGCTTTACGGTGCGCAACCTGGAACTCATACACTCCCCTCACGACAACGCCATTACGCTTTCACAAGTCCTCGACAAAACCAAAACCCCCATGGGTGGGCGTTTGCTCAAGCGTTGGTTGGTATTGCCACTCAAAGACCGCAAACCCATTGAAGAAAGACATCAGGTCGTTGCAGCCCTTAAGCAAGAGCAAGCCCTGCACGCAGAACTCGATGACCGCCTGCGTGAAATCGGCGATCTAGAGCGCCTTATTTCTAAAGTTGCCGTCGGGAAAATCAACCCACGAGAAATACAACACCTCAAGCGCACTCAACAACAAATTCAGCCCATCGCGCAACTTTTGAGCCCGCTTTCTAATGAAAGTTTGCAGGCGCTCCTCAACAACCTAGATGCCTGCCAACAACTCATTTACCTCATCGATACCAACCTCGCCGCCGAACCCGCGGTCCAAATTGGAAAAGGTCCGGTGATCAAAGCAGGTCGAGACGCACAACTAGATGAAC
>JBIKZM010000127.1:0-4840 GCA_044354735.1 Crocinitomicaceae bacterium | reverse complement strand
GACAAGAGGTGTGATCAAAGAAAACCAACCGATCATTCTCACGAAGTCTGATGGCCGTCAAGAAAAACACCGCATCAAAGAAGTGTTTGTATTTGAAGGAATTGAGCGCACGAAAGTGACCGAAGTACAACCGGGCGATCTTTGTGCCGTTACCGGTATTGAAGGTTTTGAAATCGGTGACTCTATTTGTGATGCCGAAAACCCAGAGCCGCTACCTACTATCAAAATGGATGAACCTACCATGAGTATGTTGTTTTCCATCAACGATTCTCCTTTCTTTGGTAAAGAAGGTAAGTTCGTGACTTCACGTCATATCTCAGACCGCCTCAATAAAGAACTCGAGAAAAACTTAGCACTCCGCGTGAACGATACCGACAAAGCCGACAAATGGATGGTTTTTGGTCGTGGCGTTTTGCACCTTTCAGTTTTGATTGAAACGATGCGCAGAGAGGGTTATGAGCTTCAAGTAGGCCAGCCTCAGGTAATCATCAAAGAAATTGATGGTGTCAAGTGTGAGCCTGTAGAAGAACTCACAATTGACCTTCCAGAAGTGCACAGCGGCACAGCCGTTGAGGCCGTCACACGCCGCAAAGGTGAAATGACAAACATGGTGCCGAAAGGTGAACGCATGATTGTTACCTTCCAAATTCCTTCTCGTGGCATCATCGGTTTGCGCAATTACTTGCTTACGCAAACGGCAGGTGAAGCCATCATGAACCACCGCTTCTTAGAATACCAACCTTACAAAGGCGAGATTCCAGGTCGTCAGAACGGCTCTTTAATTTCTTTAGAGCAAGGTACATCAATTCCGTTCTCGCTCAACAACCTGCAAGAACGCGGTAAATTCTTTATTGCTCCTAACGAAGACATCTACGAAGGTCAGGTCATTGGCGAAAACTCTCGTGCAGGCGATTTGTGCGTGAATGTGACCAAAACCAAGAAGCTCACCAACATGCGCGCTTCGGGTTCCGACGACAAAGTACGTTTGGCACCACCTAAAGTTTTCAGTTTAGAAGAGTGTTTGGAATATATCCAATCCGATGAATACGTAGAAGTGACCCCTAAAGGTTTGCGCATCCGTAAAATCTTCTTGAAAGAAACAGATCGCAAACGTTCGGGTAAATAATAATAATTTTGCCAATTTTACGTTCACCTAACGATGAAAAAGGCTTTGATCATGTTGTTTTTAGTGCTTGCGACCCAGTTGCAAGCACAAAAACGCACTTTCTTTTCGCAATCAGAATTGGGTTTTCATGTAGGCCAGACCTACTATCTCGGCGATCTCAACCCCTATCAACAGTTCAAAAACGCATCTTTAGCTGGAGGCCTCGTTTACCGCTACAACTTCAATAACCGCATCGCATTGCGCTGCACTTACCTTTACGGTCAAATTTCAGCAGCTGATTCCTCTTCACCTTATCCCTTGTTGGTCAACCGAAACCTCAGTTTCAAGTCCACACTTCACGAATTCGCAACGGGCCTAGAATTTCATTACATGCCTTTTCAATTTGGAAGTAGCCGCTATCCGGCCACAGCTTATTTATTGGCGCAAATTGGCGTTTTCCACATGAATCCGCAAACTTATTACAACGGCGCTTGGCAAGACCTCCAACCACTGGCTACAGAAGGGCAAGGCACCAGTGCAAATGCGCAAAAGCCCTATAATCTTTACCAACTTTGTGTGCCACTCGGCATGGGCTTAAAAGTAAGTTTGGGCAAGATGGCTACCTTCAATCTCGATCTCTCTATCCGCAAAACATTTACAGATTACCTAGACGACGTCGGTTCAGATTTTTATACCGATCCGCAAACGCTAGAAGATGAAATTTCCGACTTATCTGCAGCACTTTCCAATCAAAGCCTAGACGGCAATCGTTTTGGCAAACGCGGCACCAGCAGTACCAAAGATTGGTATGTTTACGCGGGTGCTACTTTTACTTTTCGCCTCGCCAAAGGTGGCGGCTGTTTTTATTAAACCATCCAACCATGTTTCAAAAAACCGTATTGTTTTCTGCTTTATTGTTCTTGGCTTCTTGCCAATCTGAAGTTTGTGAATGTGCCGACCAATGGCTCGAAATGACCAACGCGCTCAAAGAAGCTGAGTCTAAAGGCGAACCCACTGCTAAATTGCTCAAAAAATACGAGGAGCCCCTCAAAAAATGCGAAAACATGGACGCCAATAAAACGGCAGCAGAGAAAGAACAAATGTTAGAAGAGTTGCGCGCTTGTGATTCTTACAAAAAAATTGGAAAGGAATAGCGCTTTACTTTGCGTTACTTTTGGCCTGGTGCAAGATAAAATTTTCCTTAAAAACTTCCTGATAGCTTTGCCACTGTTGGTAGCCTGAGATGGTTTCGTTGTGCCATAAAAAGCTGAATCCACCGCCATATCTCTGCACTTCACGATATAGCTCGGCTATGCGTTCTTTGGCTTCGCTTGGCGAAAGTTTAAGGTACTCGAGTAGGGTTCCATCCATGTAGGTGAACGGATGTATATTCAAGCTGGTTGCTTCATTTTTTTGAAGATCAAACCACTTGAAACAACGCGCCGTACCTGCTCTAAAACCTGTTTGTTCTGCGTAGCCCATCGTGTAGTCATGCGCAATACCCACTTCGATCAAGTGTTGATAGGTATCGGGTAAATGCAGCAACAAAAAGTGCTGTCGGTTGCTTTTGGGTCGATACCCAATAATTTGCTCCAGTCTTTGTATTTCGATTTCAAGTTGCTGTGCATTGAACGGGGTGAGCGAGCTGCCGTGTATACCTATTTCTGCTACCGTTCCAATTTGTTTGATTTTTTCTTGCTGTGGAACGTTAAGGTGAGAGAGGTTTTTATCGAGCTTAGTGTAATTGCCGAGCAGCCAGAATACTTTGGTATCTTCAAAGTGTTGTGCGAGTTCTGCTATTTGATCGAAGGTATCGTACGGATCTTTGCTGCGGCCTTGCCTCACCATTTGGCGGTCATTGCGCCGTTTGGTTCTTCCATAAATGAGGTCTTTGGCATTGGCAAAAAAGGTGCGTATCGCATTTTTATGGGCGTAGGCAAAGGTATTGTCGATGTCAAAAGTAGGCTGAAAATGGAAGCGTGGTTTTTGGGCCTTGAGGCTTATTTGCCACTCTTTTTCGAGTTGAGCAATCAGAGCGTTGCTCCAAACATCGCATATGGGTGTTTGTAACCAATTATTTTGGTGTAATACAGATGCTGAAGCCTTGTAGCGACCATGCCCATCTGTATGCAGGCCTTTGTATTCCTCCATCCGACTCAATACATAAAATATTGAGGCAAGCACATCGGGCGTTTCGTTAAAGGCCAAACAAGTAATCTCTTGATAAGTTCCTTTTTGTGGGGCTTCTTTTTGGAGCTCATCTTCAAAAAGAACGGATGCTGGAAAAATATGAAAACAGTCTTCAAATTCTCGCCTGGAGTAATTGAGTTTGGGGCCTTTTGCCGCAATGAATGCAATGCCGTCGTTGGTCAGTTGATACGCTACTTTGCGGTCTTTGAATACAAAGGAGAGCGTGTAGAGCAGGCGCTCAGTGATATATTCTACGTAGATGAGCACTATAAATCGGAACAGAGTTTTTCACAAATAAAACGGGCCGCCTGACCATCGCCAAAAATAGCTGGATCGGTCTGAATCGCTAAAGCTAAGAGCTGCTCAGCTGCGCTCAGGATTTTATCGGTGTGCGCACCCGTAAGAATGGCTGCGCCTGCTTCAACAACCTCCACCCATTCGGTTTGCTCGCGCAAAATGACGCAAGGCTTGGCAAAGAAGTAGGCTTCTTTTTGCACCCCTCCGCTATCGGTAACAATTAAGCGCGCGTTTTTTTCGAGGGCAATCATATCCAAAAAGCCTGCGGGATCTATGAGTTGAATGCGCGTTTCTTTGCTTATTTTTTCCTGGAACTCCTGGCTAAGTAGTGTACTTATTTTGCTTCTGGTGCGTGGGTGCAGCGGCAGAATCACGCGCATGTTGGTGGCTGCAACAAGTTGAATTAAAGCCGCGAAAATGGCTTGTAATGCTGCTGGGTTATCCGTGTTGTTATCTCGGTGAATAGTACAGAGCGTAAATGCGGTATCGTTCAGTTTGAGCTCCTCAATAATGCGCGATTTTTCAGCGCTGAGCTGAGCAAAATAAAGGCTGTTGTCGTACATGACATCTCCGCAATGGTACACATTTGGGGCGTCAATAGTTGCTTTTGTTTTGTGGCTTAGCTCGAACCCCTCCTTGGAAAGATTGGCAATGCCCGCTTGCGTAGGCACAAAAAGCAGTGTACTCATGTGGTCTGCCGCAATGCGGTTGATTTCTTCGGGCATCGCTTTATGAAAGCTCCGCAACCCGGCTTCTATGTGCACTACTGGAATATGTATTTTGGCAGCAGCTAATGCGGCGGCAATTGTTGAATTGGTATCGCCGTAAATCACTACTGCATCAGGTCTTTCTTGTTCTAAAATAGTTTCGATACCGCTGAGCATGGCCGCAGTCATGTGACCATGTGAGCCGCTGCCCACGGCTAAATTGTAATGAGGTTTGGGAATACCTAGTTCATCAAAGAAAACCGCAGACATGTTAGCGTCGTAATGCTGCCCTGTATGCACAAGAACTTCTTCGAGTTGGTCGCTAAATTGTGTACTGATGGCACGGCTGAGCGCTGCCGCTTTGATGATTTGAGGCCTGGCCCCAATAACGGTAAGGATTTTCTTTTTGGTCATTTTTACAAGATGCCTTCATCGGCGAAGCTAAAATAGCCATTATCTGTGAAAATGACGTGGTCCAGGAGCTTCATGTCGATGAGCTTTGCAAATTCCTTGATGTCATTGGTGAGTGCCTGATCTTGTG
>JBIKZM010000126.1:0-4843 GCA_044354735.1 Crocinitomicaceae bacterium | reverse complement strand
GTTTTCCTTGACGTCGTCCAAAATACTATAAATCGAGACAACTTCTTTGTTCAGCGTGACCTTGTCTTTGTCTAATTTGGCAATATTGAGTACGCGCTCTACTTGCTGTTCGAGTCTTTTATTTTCTTTGTAGATGATACTGGCATATTTGCGCATGCGGTCTGCATCGGCGTTGTCTTCGAGCCGCAAGAGCAGTTCACTAGAGAGGCTGATGGTAGATATAGGCGTCTTGAGTTCGTGGGTCATGTTGTTGATGAAATCGTTTTTGACCTCCGATAACCTTTTTTGACGAATGATAATGCCCATACTAAATGTAAAAAACACCACCACAAACACCACCACAATGAGTAAATAGACCAACGGAGAGAAACTAGAGGCAGCTTCTATTTTGTCGAGCTCCAGGTTTGGAAAGTAAACTGTAAAATAGTGCCCGTCTTTCGTTAGATTGAGGCTTTCAGGCGTAATGCCGTTGGTTTTTTGCGCTTTTTTTGCGTAAACAGAGTCGCTATCGAATACATAGAGCCCAGATAGCGTAATTGAATCTGTAAAACAATCGTAAATTCCAAATAAAAAATCTTGTTGGATGTCTTGTAAATAGAATTCCTTTTTGAGGAGTGTCTCGAGGTAAAATGGCTGGATTTCGTCATTGACCTCTACGGTGTAGTGCTGGTAGCTCACTTGTTTGATGGCGCCGTACACCGCACTCGGATCTTCGTTTTGATTGATAGAAGTGAGTACGTTGCGCAGAGCTGCCCTTGCTTGTTGTGCAAATTCACGCAAGTTGAGGCTGTCTTCGCGCTGCTGAATATTGATGTACTCTTGTTGCAACTGACGGGTATTGTGGATCCAAACAAACTGAACAGATAGAATGCTCAGAATGGAGATGATGCCCAGAATGGCAACCGCATTGACCGTTTTGTTTTTCATCTATTAAAAGCCGTTCACACCGTTGACGGTCGTGTATTTCAAGACGTTTTTCTTCTCTGGATGAATGCGCGCAAAAGCCGATTGGACTGCGAGTGTGCCTTCGTGGAAGCCACACAAAATCAGTTTGAGTTTGTTTTCATAGGTATTGACATCGCCAATCGCATATATGCCGGGGATATTCGTGGAGTAGTCTAAAGTATTGACTTTAATGGCACTTTTCTCGATTTCTAAGCCCCAGTCTCCGATAGGCCCAAGACTTGGTTTGAGACCAAACAAGGGGATAAAATGATCGGCGGCAATACTGCGTTCTCCGTCTTTTTGATGCGTAACAATAACATGCTCTAGCTCATTTGAGCCTTTAAGGCCCGTCACTTCTGCTTCAGTAACCAGGTCAATGGCTCCGCTTTCAGCCATGTCGATGACGCGCTGTACAGAATCTAAATGGCCGCGGAAAGAACTGCTGCGGTGTACCAAAACGACACGCTTGGCAATGTTTCTTTCAGCGAGGTAAATGGACCAGTCGAGCGCGGAATCTCCGCCTCCGGCAATTACGCATACTTTATCTTGGTAGATTTCAGGATCGCGAATAATGTATTCAACGCCTTTGTCTTCGAAATCCGTGATGTTGGCAATAGGTGGTTTGCGGGGTTCAAAAACACCCAGGCCACCTGCAATCATGACAATTGGTGCGCGGTGTGCGGTGCCTCTGACGGTAGTGACAATAAATTGCCCCTCTTCGTCTTTGTCGATGGTCATAGCGGCCTCACCAAGCGTGAAACCTGGTTTAAACGGCGCTGCTTGCTGCATGAGGTTGTCAATGAGTTCGCCAGCTAATATGGACGGAAATCCAGGGATGTCGTAAATTGGTTTTTTAGGGTAGATTTCTGAACACTGCCCACCAGGTTGCGGCAATGAATCAATGAGGTGGCAGCGCAATTTGAGTAAGCCGGCTTCAAAAACTGTAAATAAGCCAACAGGGCCTGAGCCAATAATGATAATATCTGTTTGGATCATATGGTAAACGATTAATAAGGAGGGAATACGGGTTTGTTTTGTAAAATTTCTTCTATGCGCTGCAGAACTTCAGGTGTGAGCAGTTCTTGCGCACCCAATGCTTGCATGTTTTCTTCCAATTGGTAGAGTTTGCTTGCACCGAGAATAACCGTAGATACATTCGGATTTTTCAAGCACCAAGCCACGCTCATGACGGGTAAACTCAAGCCCAATTCTTTGGCGAGATCGGTGAGTTCCAACACTGTTTGAATGCGCTCGATAGTGAGGTTTTTTTCTTTGAGCCACTCTAAGCCTTCCATGCCCAGGCGCGTCCCGTCGGGAAATTCAAAGTTGTATTTGCCACTTAAAACACCACTTGCTAATGGAGACCATATTGTGGTCCCTAAACCCACGGTTTGATAGATTTGTGAAAATTCAAGTTCTACTTTTTCACGGGTGAACATATTGTATTCTGGCTGCTCAACTACAGGGCCAATCAAGTGATTTTGTTTGGCAAAGAGGTGCGCTTCCATAATTTCTTGTGCAGACCACTCCGAAGTGCCCCAATACAAGATTTTACCTTGCATAATGAGCTGGTGCATGCTCCAAACGGTTTCTTCAATGGGTGTTTTTTTGTCTGGGCGGTGGCAGTAATATAAGTCGAGGTAGTCGAGTTGAAAACGTTTGAGCGCTTTTTCGCAAGCTTCAACCAAGTGTTTGCGGCTCAAGCCTTTTTGTGTTGGCCATTCGCCACCAGTTCCAAAAAATGCTTTGCTACTGACAATATAGGAGTCTCTGGACCAACCTTTTTTCTTCAGAATAGCACCCATGACCTCTTCGCTCTTTCCGCGTGCATAAATTTCCGCGTTGTCAAAGAAGTTGATGCCGTGTGCGTAGGCGCAGTCCATGAGGGCTTCGGCGGTGTCGTCACTGATTTGTTTGCCAAAAGTTAGCCAAGACCCTAAAGAGAGACGGCTGATTTGCAAGCCACTTTTACCCAAATTATTGTACTGCATTTCCATAGTTTGTTGTTGCTTTTTTGCGTTGTTTGTGTTTCCAAATGCCATTGGCGAGCACAACCGATAAAATCATGGCTGCGCCCCAATAAAACGAAGTTTGGAGTAATTTGTGCTCTTGAAGCAGCACAATTGCTAAAATAATGGTGTAAATGGGTTCTAAATTAATGCTCAAAGATACGCTAAATGCACCTAGCCGCTTGACAATTTCTATTGTGGCTAAAAAAGCAAAAGAGGTGCAAAGTATACCTAAAAACAACAACCAATAAAAGTCGGAGCGGGTCATTTCAAATAACTCGAGGTTCATTTTCCCTTGAAAGATAAAAAATACACTAAGTGCTATTAAACCGGTAGAAAGTTCAGTAAAGCTGAGCGCAGCGGTGTCGGTTTGTTGGGCGAGCTTGCCGTTGGCCACAGAAAAGATTCCGGCGCAGAGTGCCGAAACCAACCCGATCAATACTGCTTTTTGCTCTTCTCCTTTGAAATCATGCGCCACAAAATAAATGCCGCCAATTACGAGCAAGCCCATGGAAAATTCAATCCAAGAAAAACGTTTGCGCATGATGAGTGGCTCGAGCCAGGTGACGTGAAGGGTAGTAGTAGACAAGCAAAGAATGCCAAGCGAGGCTGTCGATAATTGAATGGATGTATAAAAAGTAATCCAGTGCAACGCAACCACCAGCCCAACGACCACACTCCACATAAGTGTTCGGCCTTTTGGTAAAGTGATTCTTTTTTTGATCAGCATATAGATGCCGAGCGCCAAAGCCGCAATCCAGAGGCGGTGCCAAACAATGAGCAGCGCGTCGAGGTGGATAAGTTTGCCCAGAATACCGGTAAAGCCCCACATAAATATGATGAGGTGCAATAGGAAATGATAGCGGTATTGTTGGAACAAAGTGGCTTAGCGTTTTTTAGACCATTCGTCTATTGATTTTTGGTTGGCGAGCACATAGGCATCGTCGCCATCGGCTTTTGCTGCGGCCATAGAAATGTTAGCGGTTTCAATAGCGCCTTTGAAGTCGCCGTTGGCAGCTTGCAGTTGAGCTTTGAGGCGCGTCATCCAGTAGGCTGAAGGGCCGCGAAGCTCAACCGCTTTTGTGGACCACTCGAGCGCTTTTTTAAGGTCGAGTTTCTCATTGAAGTAATAGGTGGCTGCTTGGTGGTAGTCATTGGCACTTGGGCCAGCCATGGTTTTGTCAATGCTCGCTAAAACTTTGGTTTTGGTATCGAGCGCAAATGGCAAAGTCACTTTAGTTTGTGCCCAAGTCAAGGTAATTTTAGCACTGCTGGATTTGAGGTCCTCGAGTTGAAGGGTAAGGTTTTCTGTGAATTCTTTGCTGATTTCAGCACTAGCAGTCATTTTTAAAGCAACCTTGGCATCTTCCCATTTTTCGGGCAAGCCCCAATTGCTGTAGTCTGTGTAGAAATAGAATTCCCAGCTACTTTGCCCAGGTTTGGCAAAAAGTGCGTAAGTGCCCGCTTTGAGCGTGTCTTTACCGAAAATGAGCGCTTCGCTAGAGGTAATCTTGGTGTTTTCGTTTGCTCCCAAGCGCCACATTTGTCCGTAGGGGAGGAGTTCGCCAAAAATAACACGACCGTTTACACTAGGTCTAGAGTAATCAATTTGGATGTCAGCTAGGCCGACTTTTTGTTGAAGTTTGGCAACCGGGCTCGCTTTTGGAGTCAATACTTGTGCGTTGAAACTTGCCGATAAGCCAACTGCGATAACGAAGAGTAGTTTTTTCATAAGGTTTTATTTTTTAAACAAGCTGCCCTGTGGGATGTTCACAGGGAGTGAGAGTTCCCAATTGGGTCTGATTTTGATTTTTTCTGGGTAATAGTAAATGGGCTCAGCGCGCACCCGACGCTCGAGGTCAATTGCGTCCCATTTGAGGTTGCCATTT
>JBIKZM010000125.1:0-4848 GCA_044354735.1 Crocinitomicaceae bacterium | reverse complement strand
CGGAAGGCAGCCCTCAATGGGGTGCAGGGAAAATCAATGCGTATGCTGCAGTGCAAATTGCCGTTCAAACCCTTGGGCGATTAGAAAGCACTCCGCTCATTGAGTGGTCGGTCTATCCAAATCCTGTGCAACACTTTCTACATTTCACCATTGTTGAACTCCCCGACTTCGCCGAAGTCATTGCCTTAGACGGCAAGCGTTATTGGGTAGCCATCGAAAACGGAAAAATGAGCGTTCAAGAACTCCCAACGGGTACGTACTACGTCCGATTGCACCAGAACGGGCGCATCCAACAAGCTCCTTTCGTTAAAATCTAAACAGCAACTCCACCAAGGGCAATGCACATCCGACGCGCTCAACTCGACGAATTACCTATTCTTGAAAATTTAGCACGGCAAATTTGGCCAGACACCTATGCGCACATTATTAGTCTGCAGCAGATCAATTTCATGCTCGACTGGATGTACAGCTTTCCTGCACTCAAACAACAACAAGAAGAAGGACACGAATTCTATATCTTGGCTGTTGACGGCACAGACATCGGTTTTATGGCGCTCGAATGGATTCATGATGCACAACAGAGTGGCTCAGTCCAATTGAAAATCAACAAACTTTACGTGCTCCATGCATTCCAAGGAAAAGGGATTGGAAGAGCACTCGTCCAAAAGGCGTTGGAGCGCGCGGTTGAAACCCAATGTGAAGCCATTTTTTTACAGGTCAACAAAGCCAATGGGGCCAAAAACTTCTACTTTAAATTGGGTTTTCAGGTGAGAGAAGAAGCGGTGTTCGATATCGGCAACGGTTTTGTCATGGACGACTACATCATGGCGCTTGCGCTCTGAGTTTTTAGTATCTTCGTAAATCAAAAATTGACCCATGCTTAAAATTGACATGCACAGCCATATCCTACCCAAAACAATGCCCAATTGGACGCAAAAGTTTGGTTACGGTAAGTTCATCCATCTTGAACCGAACACAGACGGCAGTGCCAACATGATGCAAGGTGGGCAATTTTTTAGACGCATCGCAGAAAACTGCTGGGATGAACAACTGCGCATTGAAGAATACAAGCCCTTCCATACGCAAGTACAAGTTGTGTGTACCATTCCCGTCATGTTCTCTTATTGGGCCAAAACGGTCGACGCACTAGAGTTATCGCGTTTTCTCAACGACCACATCGCAGACTTAGTCGTACGCTATCCAAAAAACTATATTGGACTGGCAACTGTTCCAATGCAAGACCCCGAAGCTGCAATTTTAGAACTCGAACGCGCTAAATCCATCGGACATGTAGGTATTCAAATTGGCTCCAATATCAACGATGAAAATTTATCCGAAGAAAAGTTCTTTCCCATTTTTGAAGCCTGCGCCAGACTTGGCATGGCCGTGATGATCCACCCATGGCAAATGATGGGTTTTGACAGCATGAAAAAATACTGGCTTCCTTGGTTGGTCGGCATGCCGGCCGAAACCTCACGTGCGGCGTGTTCATTAATTTTTGGCGGCGTTTTGGAGCGCTTACCAGATCTAAGAGTTTGTTTCTCTCATGCTGGAGGCTCTTTTTTACCAACACTTGGGCGCATAGAACACGGCTTCAATTGCCGCCCAGATTTAGTAGCCATCGACAACCCCCACAACCCGCGCACTTATCTGGGCAAGTTTTGGGTGGATAGCATTACCCATGACATCGATGCGTTGGAATACATCCTCAAGATGCAAGGTTCAAATCGGGTCTGTTTGGGTAGTGACTACCCCTTCCCGCTCGGAGATTTAGAAATTGGTAAGTTTATTGAAGACAGCAACTTAAGCCCGCAAGTCAAGGAAGATATCTTTGCAAATGCTACACTTGAATGGCTGCAGCTCGATAAAAATCGGTTTATCTAATTAGTCGATTTCGTATTTCAAACGAATGGTGACGCTTGCTGTTTTGCGACGCGAGCTCGTATTGAAACTCCCTCCCCACTCGTATTCTTCTGAAGAGTTTTCGGCTGTAATCTGGAAAACGCCCATATCGGCAAACATCAGTTTACCCAAATCACCGCCGCCATTTTCTGCAATTTTAGCAGCGCGCTCATGTGCATCTTTGGTGGCAGCCTCAATCATTTTGAGTTTCAATTGGGCCAATTTGGTGTAGTAATATTCTGGAGAACCTGAATTGAGTTCTATGCCGGCGTCTATCAATTCAGACACCTGACGAGAAGTTTGCTCCACAACATTTACTTTTTTGGAGCTCACCTTTACACTCTGATTGAGTGAATAGCCATCAAATATCGTTTGACGCACGTTGCCCTCATCGTCGTAGATACTTGACCACTCTTTGCTGATGTCTGCAGCTTCAAACACCATTTCGTCCTCGGCAATACCTCTCGATTTTAAATAAGCCTTCACTTTTCTGACATCTGCATTGAGTTGCGCGTAGGCATCTTTGAGCTCAAAACTTTTTCTTGAAAAAGAGGCGCGCCAGACAATCAAATCTGAATCAAAAGATTCTTCTCCCAAACCAATGACCGAAACGGTGTCATCGGGCTTGCCTTTTGACATATAAGACTTTCCTAAAATAAGGCCTGTAATGATGACGGCAGCGCAAATAAGAATAGAAGAGAAGTTGTGTTTGAGAAAATTCATCTTGATTTTTTAAATAATTCTAAACCAAGGTAGTGCTAATTTGTTACAAAAACATGGAAACAAAAAAAATTGCCATCATCGGCGCATCTAAAGGCATTGGCATGGCCTTAGCCAACATACTTCTCGAAGAAGGTCACCACGTTTTTGCTACTTATGCAAGCACAGCGCCTTCTTTTGACCATCCCAATTTAACGTGGGCCCACTACAACGCAATGGCCCCTGAAGCGCTTGCGTTTCCCGAAATATTAGACGGACTTGTTTATTGCCCCGGCACCATCTCCCTCAAACCCTTCAACCGTTTTGGGCCAGCTGATTTTCAAGCCGATTACCAACTACAAGTTTTAGGAGCCATTCAAACCATTCAAACGGCACTTCCGGCACTCAAAAAGAGTACGCAAGCCGCTATCGTTCTTTTTTCAACAGTTGCGGTCCAGCAAGGCTTGCCTTTCCATAGTTTGGTCTCCGCTTCAAAAGGCGCCATTGAAGGTCTTACGCGCGCTTTGGCTGCAGAATTTGCGCCCAAAATACGCGTAAACGCCATTGCACCTTCCTTGACCAACACGCCACTTGCCGAAAATTTGCTCAACTCCGATGCCAAAAAAGAAGCCAACGGCGCCAGACACCCACTCAAGCGCGTGGGCGAACCCGCAGACATCGCAGCCTTAGCTGCCTTCCTTTTAGGCGCAAATGCTACTTGGATCACTGGTCAAATTATGCATGTAGACGGCGGCATCTCAAGCTTGCGCGTATGATGCCCTTGCTTTCCATTACGGAAATCTATGCGCGCATCGATCAGTTCGATCCGGTGCTATATGGAAAAACAAGAAATTACCAAAATGGCGGGGTATCTAAGTTGTCGCCATATTTGTCGCGCGGTGTTATCTCCACAAGACAAGTTTATGAGCGCTTGCGCCAGCGCGGATTTTCGCTGGACCAAATGGAAGCATTTGTCATGGAGCTTTGCTGGCGCGACCACTCCCAGCGGATTTGGCAGCACCACAACCCGCAATTTGAAGTGCGTTCTGAGCAATATGGCATCCACAACAAGCAACACTTACCTGTAGAAATTCTAAATGCCAACACAGGCATCCAGGCTATAGACGACGCACTGCTCGAACTCAAATCCACGGGCTACATGCACAACCATTTGCGCATGTATTTGGCAGCGCTCGTCTGCAATCATTATGGCGCGTATTGGCGCACAACAGCCAAATGGCTCTTCTCTCAACTTTGCGATGCAGATGGGGCCAGCAATCATTTGAGTTGGCAGTGGGTTTGTGGAGCAAATGCGCCAAAAGTCTATTATGCCAATCAAGAAAATATCAATAAATACACCGGGAGCACACAACAAGGAACTTTTCTTGATACATCCTATGAAAAATTACCAAACCTCAAGGTTGCGTGCGCTTGGACGGCTCCAGAATATACATTTTGTCCGAAACCCACTCTAGAAAATAGCCTTGATGCTGAGTTACCCACCTTCCTGTACACACCGTATCACCTCGACCCCAATTGGCGGGCTGAAGAAGCGGCCAATAAGCTATTGTTTTGGGATTTAGATTCCTGGAATGATTATCCTTTTACAGAAAATGTATTTCATTGGATCAATGCGCTAGCGAAGGTCCAAATTCCCGATATCCAAATCGTTGTTGGCTCTTGGGGGAACTTCAAAACAACACTTCAGGCGGAACGCACGTTTACGAAAGAACATCCACTCACCTCGACCTACGGCATTCAGACCGATAACAGAACTTGGCTATTGCCTGAGTTCAAAGCGCAACCCGGTTCTTTTTTCAACTTTTGGAAAAAAGTGCAAAAACACCTGCGAAATGAAAACTGAAATCGGTGTGGTTTGGTTCAAAAGAGATCTAAGACTCACTGACCACGCTCCGCTCCATGCCGCCGAACAAACAGAACTACCGCTAATCTACCTTTGGATACTTGAGCCTACAGAATGGGACGCCCCCGAAAACAGCCTGCGCCACTGGCAATTTCAATATGCTTCCTTGTTGCAAATCAATAAAGAATTGAGCAAAATCGGCAGAGCCATCCAAATTTGCTACGGCGAGGCAAGCGCTATATTTGAAGCGCTTCAAGAAAAATTCACGCTGAAAAAAGTTTGGAGCTACCAAGAATCAGGGCCGCCTAGAACCTTTGCCCGAGACCGCGCACTTCAGGATTTTTTCAAGCAACAACAAGTCGTATGGACAGAATTTCAGCGCG
>JBIKZM010000006.1:0-14960 GCA_044354735.1 Crocinitomicaceae bacterium | reverse complement strand
GGTAAAGTCCACTTTGAAGTCGTTCAAGAAGTACGGATGCTGTAGGCGCATTTAGCTGCACATCGATTACTTTTTGACCTGTATTGGAAAACACTTGATAGTGTGCAATTAATTGATTTTGAAGGCCTTGGATAGTAATTTCGCTTGCAGATTGTTTCCAAGAAACGACAGCAGTTTCATGCTCCTGGAGCTTTGCTTCAGCACCGAGCGTAAACACGACTTGTGTATTTACATTTTGTAAAATGCTGAGATTCAGACCTGTTTCGCCATGCAGAACCCCGACACTTGAGAGCGGCATTTGGTTGAGCCAGCGGTCGATATGGCAGTTGTAATGAAGGTCAATTTGATTGCCACTTGTTGTTTGGATAGTGGGTAGCGTGAGACTTTGTTGGTTGTTGTTGCCTAGATTGTGCAATTCAAAGTACGCATTGGGTACGCCGTCGTTGTTGCTGTCTGCTTTGCCGCCGACAATCATGTGCATGTAGCCAAAGGCCCAACCCCAATACATAGAAGGGCTCTGAAAACTGAGTGCGTGTGTTTCTGGATAGGTAGATATATCCTGCGCCAGCGCACCAGCTTGTACGTTGTAGCGTTTTGGGACGCCGACGGTAAAGTTGATGGAATCGATTTGATTGAGCGCAAGATAACCCAAGTAAAGGCTATTTTGAGTGGGCGTCACCAACCAGATGTCGGTGAGTAGGTAGGTTTGCTGCCCATTGTCGTGGAAAATGATGACATCGGATAAATAATAATTGAAATCTTGAATTTCAACAGCCACACCATCATTCCCGACAAAGGCTTGGTTCAATACAAAGGCTTGATTCCCAAACACGGGCTTTAGGTTCAAGAAAATATTTTTTTGAGACCAACTTGAAATAGCGGCGCCTAAGAGGAAGGTCAAAATAATAATTCTCATGCTCATGGCTTTTTGAAGATGTACAAGACCTCATTTTTCATGAGGCGAAAGTGTTCGATTTCTTCTGAGGAATAATGGGAATGAAAATCAAAAATGCTCGTTTCAAAACCTACCTTTTCGAGATAACTTGGGTAATCTTTTCCAAATAAACGCACGTGGTCTTTTTGCCAATAATGCAGTTCGCGGTCGGCTTCTGTAACTATGGAGGAGTCTTCGTAGGTGGTGTCTCGGGAGAAATCTTGAGGCACTTGCATGATGGCCCAACCACCAGGTTTTAAAACCCTGAAAAGTTCAGACATACATTGAATAGGGTCTTGAACGTGTTCCATGACATGGTTACAAAAAACAACGTCAAAATGGTTGTTTTCGAGTGGAATTTGGTGGAGGTCAAAATGCAGATCGGCGATAGGAGAAACGAGGTCTGCGGTAAGGTAATTGAGGTTTTTTTGTGCCTTGAAGCGATCGATAAAGCACTGCTCTGGTGCCATGTGCAGCACTGCAAGGTTTTCTTGGGTAAAAAAAGTACTGTGGTGTTTGAGATACAACCACATGAGGCGGTGGCGCTCAAGGGTGAGGTCGTAGGGGCAAAGAACGTTGTCGCGATGTGCAACATCAGAGCCGTAAGAAAGAAATTTAGAAAAGGATTTGTCGCAGACTGGGCAATGTACGTTGTTGCCTTTGTAAAGTGTAGGTGCAAAAAGTCTAAAAATATAACTGAGCCGAATAAGAAGCGGACGCGGTAAGGTATTGAGGAGATATTTATAAAGTTTCTTCACTTTTCAAAGTTAACCTTTTCAAAAGAGAATATCGCTAATTTTACGAGAAATCCTGTCATGAAACTGCCACTTATTTTTACCAGTCTTTTATTGATTATGCAAGACCAAATCATTGCCCAAGAACCAGTTGCACCTCGCAAAAATCAAATTTTAGAAAAACATGGCCACCAGCGCCAAGACCCCTATTATTGGATGCGCGAGCGCGATTCCCAACCCGTATTGGATTACCTGAACGCAGAAAATGCTTATGCCGCCGCCTATTTCAAGTCGCTTGATCCTTTGGTGAATGAATTATTGACAGAATTTGAACAGCGCATTGACCCCAACGAAACGAGTGCGCCCTTCATTTTAAATGGGTATCAGTATCAAACGCGCAATGTAGAAGGCCTAGACTACCAACAAATCTTTCGGTATGGAATGGATGGAAAAGCGGTATTGTTTTTCGATGAAAACGAACGCGCCAAAGGCAAGTCTTTTTATGAACTAGCGAGTTGGTCACCATCTCCAAATAATGAGCTCTTAGCAGTTTGCGAAGATTTCAAGGGCCGCCGCAAATACGAAATTCGCTTTCGAACCAACGGCAAATACCTTAAAGATGTACTGACCGAAACGAGTGGCGGTTTGGTTTGGGCCAACGACAACAAAACGGTATACTACTCCAAAAAAGATCCAGAAACGCTACGCGAATATTTGATCTACCGCCACATTATTGGCACTCCACAAAGTTCAGATGAATTGGTCTATGAAGAAAAAGACGACAAATTCAGTGTGGGTATTGGCAAAACTTTGACCGGAAAATACATTCAAATCTACAGCTATAGTTCCACCACATCTGAGGTCTTGCTGCTCGATGCAGATCAAGCCAAAGCACTGCCCCAAGTTTTTCTTACAAGAAAAGCAGGTCATATTTATGAAGTAGAGCACCACGAAAATGGCTTTTATATTTTGACCAATGACAACGCCATTAACAACCGAATTTTATTTACCAAACAAATTCCTACTAACCTTTCTGATTGCAAAGAAATTGTTGCTCATCAATCCAAAGTACTGATTGAAGGCCTGAGCGTATTTAAGGATTACATTTTACTAGAAGAACGCAACAACGGTTTGCTCAAACTCAAGTTAAAAGGTGTGGAAGACGGGAAGGAAAGTTACATTGCCGTGGACGGAGAAACATATTACTTAGGACTTGCCGTCAATGACAACTATTCCGCTTCCAAAATATATTACGTTTTCAACTCATTGACAACGCCATCTCGGGTTTTTACCTATGATTTTAAAAGTGGTAGTCAGGAAATATTCTTTGAGAAAAAGCTCAAAGATCCTCGGTTTAGTCCAGATAACTATGTTTCTGAACGCGTTTGGGCCACTGCCAACGACGGCACACAAATTCCTGTAAGTATTGTCTATAAGAAAGGAACGGTTTTGGCCAAAGCGCCATTATTTCTTTACGCCTATGGTTCTTATGGCTATACTCTTCCAGATATTTTTAGCCCGACGCGCCTTTCTTTGCTCGATCGTGGTTTTGTTTTTGCTACCGCCCACATCCGTGGCTGCAAATATCTAGGTGAAGATTGGTACCAGAATGGTAAGTTTGACAAAAAAACCAATACGTTTACCGATTTCATCAATGCGGCAGAATTCCTTGGCCACATGGGGTATTGCGACCCCGCTCATATTTATGCCAACGGCGGCAGCGCAGGTGGTTTGCTTATGGGCGCAGTTGCGAACATGGCACCTTACCTTTTCAAAGGAATTGTTTCGGAAGTACCGTTTGTTGATGTGGTCACCACTATGCTAGACGAGAGTATTCCGCTCACTACCAGTGAATACGAAGAATGGGGCAATCCGAATGACCCATATTACTATTATTATTTATTGAAATACTCTCCTTACGACAACTTGCATGCGATGGATTACCCAGCCATGTACGTGACGTCGGGTTATCACGATTCTCAAGTTCAATATTGGGAGCCCGCAAAATACGTAGCCAAACTCAGAGCCCTGCGCACCAACAAGGAAGCACTTGTTTTTGAGTGCAACATGGATGCGGGCCATGGTGGTGGTTCAGGCCGCAGTGTGGAGCGTTTAGAGCGCGCAAAAGTATTGGCATTTATCATTGGGCTTGAGCAAGGTATTATACATTAGTTGTTGTCTCTTTTTATGGAGTACGATTTCTTTGGCCCAACAGTCGGCCCTGGAGAGTTTTCGGCACAGGCCTGTGATGTATGCAGATTTAGGCTACAACGTCAATCCTTTTCGCATTGCCTATCCCTTGAGTGCTCAAACTACAGCGCTCGCTTATAAAAACAATTTCAGTCCGTTTTTAGGGCTAGGTTTTGCCTACAAATGGTTCCATCTGCGCATAGGGTTTCCGGTAATTGGCAATTTGCGCCCAAACAATAAGTTTGGCAAGACCACACAATACAACTTTGCTTATGATTTTACGTATAAGCGCGTCTGGTACGATTTAGAATTCAAATCGGCCTTCGGTTATGCCCTCAAGCAACCCAAAATCATTTTGCCCGATGCTTATGCACTCAATGTGATGGCAAATGCGTGGTATTTTCGCAATGCCGATTTTCAGATGAATGGACTTTTGGGTAAGCGTGCCCACTACAATACCCAGATTCTTACTTGGTACTTGAAGGGAACACTCAACTATTTTGGCTCGGGAAATCAATCGGGAAGCTTGATTCCAATTGCTTTTCAAAATTCCAGCGATCCGTTTACAACACTTACCCATCTCAAAGCATTTGACTTTGGCGCAACGCCTGGCATCGCGTATGTCAAGCGCAAAAAGAATTGGCAAATTGGCGGTTGGGCCGGCGTAGGGCCAGTAGTTCAATTCAAGGAATACGAAACAGCAGATTTTTCTAAAATCAGAATGGGACTTGCACCGCGTTACGATGTAAGGCTAATGGGTGGGTATTCTTCCGATGAAAAATTCTTCTTTTTGGTGAGTGATTTTGACAACAAGAGCATTCGTTTTGATGACTTCAAATACCGTCAAATTTATTTTGCCTTGAAGTTTGTAGCAGGTTACCGTTTCAAGGAAAAAGAAAAAATTTCACCTAATTAAAGGGAAAGTAGGAAACCGTTTTTCCATTGTAGGAAATGCGCACTTCGATATTTCTAGGAGCGTCTTTTAATTGAATAGAAAGATCTTTTCCGAGTATAGTTTCACCTCGAGTATAAGCAATTTCCGTTACAAATTTTGTTTGTTCAATTCCCTTTACCCAGGTACTGACATGAACTGCGCCACCGCCATTGACTTGAACCAAGTAATTGTCGTTAGAAACGGGAATGAGGCTCACAAACCCCTGCTCTTTTTGCAATTCTTTTTTTGAGTAAATAAGCGGTATTTTCTTTTTGAGCACTTCTTTTTTAACGGGAATCCAGCCATTTTCTTCGAGGTCTATTTGAGGAAATTCCGTCATTTTTTTGGCCGCGTTTGGCTCTAATTTCCACACCCTGACGTAGTCTACTTGATAATCAGCCGGGAATTTGGTTTTGGCATCGGGCCCTGGATTAAAAGGATAGTTGTCTCTGGCCACCGCTAAATTGACAATCACGTTCATCGGGGTAGCAAAGTCGCCACTAAAATGCGACACCGGCACGCCATTGATAAAATACGTAAGTGAATTCGGCAACCAAACGCCGGAGTAAATAATGGTATCGTTCACAATAGGCGTTTTCATTTTTACCCAACCGCCCCAGTCTTTTTTGATTCCAACACCGTTTTTAATAAAGTCTTTTCGCTCTGGTAAATGGATGTCAACATGCACATCGTTGCTGCGCTCGCCCTTGCATTCCATGATGTCGATTTCATCTTTTCCGTTTTGTCCAAAGAGCCAAAATGCTGGCCACAAACCTTTGCCTGAGGGCACTACTGCGCGGCATTCAAAATATCCGTAGCGAAAGGGTTCGATACTCCAGATGCAAGAGGTGAGGTAATCGAGGTAGACCGAATCGTTTTTGATATTGATGTCAAGCGCTTTGGCTTGCTGTTGGTTGATCATCCAGTTTGGAACTGCTGTTTTTTGTCCAAATTCTTTGGCGCCTAAATGCAGCCAGCCATTTTTTTGGCTCAGCATTTCGGGCACTGCCCATTGGCTTTGATCGAGCAATAAGCCACCCCAAGGATAGCGCGGATACCATTTGCTTTCATCGACTTTTTGCCCGCTGAACTCATCGCCAAAATGGTAATGCCATTGCAGTACGGTATCGGTTTTGAACTGAAAAAGTGCTGGCTGAAGTTGTGCGTTTGCACCAAAGTGGATGAAGATAAAAAGGAAGAGGAGCGCTTTCATCAATACTTGATAAATATATTTTTGGCTTCGGTGAAGAAACGCAGGGCTTCCCAACCACCTTCTCGGCCTACGCCGGAGGCTTTCACACCGCCAAATGGCGTGCGCAGGTCTCTAACCAACCAAGCATTGACCCAAACGATGCCGGCTTCTACTTGGTCCGCCACGCGGTGTGCGCGCTTGAGGTCGGAGGTCCAGACGGTAGCGGCAAGGCCATATTGGGTGGAGTTGGCCATGGTGAGCACTTCTTCTTCCGTATCAAACGGAGTGATGGTCACTACTGGTCCAAAGATTTCTTCTTGGTTGGTACGACAGTTATAGTGCAAACCTTCAATGATGGTAGGCTCAATATAATAACCTTCGGCATGAGCGCCGTCTAAAATCTTACGCTTTCCGCCGCACAAAATGGTGCCGCCCTCTTCTTTAGCCAACTCGATGTAGCTGAGGATTTTCTCCATGTGCGGCTTGGATACCACTGCGCCCATTTTTGCTTCAGGGTCAGTGGGGAACGAGACCTTATTTTTGGCCATGGCTGCTACAAAAGCCTCTTTAAATTGCTCGTAAATGGGCCTTTCAATAAAGATGCGCGAGCCACACAAACAAATTTGGCCTTGGTTGGAAAAAGAAGAGCGAATGGTGGTGCTCAGTGCGTCTTTGAAATCGCAGTCGGCAAAGATGATATTTGGGTTTTTGCCGCCGAGTTCTAAGGACAGTTTTTTGAACATGGGCCCAGCAGTTTGCGCGATGTATTCGCCTGTTTTGGTGCCTCCAGTAAAAGAAATCGCTTTGATTTTTGGGTGCTTTACAATGGCGTCTCCAGCGCTAGGACCAGTGCCGTGTAAGATATTGAGTACGCCGTCTGGCATGCCGGCTTCTTTGGCGATTTTACCCAACATATAGGCGGTGTAGGGCGTGACTTCTGATGGTTTGGCCACCACGCAATTGCCTGCGGCCAGAGCCGGCGCAATTTTCCAGGAGAAAAGGTAAAGAGGTAAATTCCACGGAGATATACAGCCCACCACACCAATAGGTTTGCGGGTCGTGTAGTTGAGCCCAACGCCTTCCATATGATGAGACTCCGAAGCAAAATGCTCAATGGCGGTCGCAAAAAAATGAAAATTGGATACTGCTCTTGGAATATCCACATGATGGGCAAGACTCAAGGGTTTGCCGTTGTCTTTGGATTCTGCCGCTACAAAAGCGTCCATATTGGCTTCAATGCCTTCGGATAACTTGCGCAGAATGGCTGCCCGCCCTTCGATTCCCATTGAAGACCACACCGGGAAAGCCGCCTCCGCTGCCAAAACAGCTTGCTCGACGTCGTGGGCGTCGGAATCGGGTATCAAAGAATAGACTTTGCCAGTGGCTGGCTCGTAGTTGTCTAGGTAGCGGCCGTTGTGCGGTGCGACGTATTGGCCGTTGATGAAATTGCTCAATTTTTCCATACAACACAAAGGTAAGCATATCAACGAGAGGTTTTGATACCTTTGTAGCATGGAAATCAAAGAAGCACAAGCTCAAGTTGATCACTGGATCCAAACGCTCGGTGTGCGGTACTTCAACGAACTCACCAATATGGCTGTATTGATGGAGGAAGTAGGAGAGCTCGCGCGCATCATGGCCAGACGCTATGGCGAACAATCCGAAAAAGAAAGCGATAAGCACAAAGATCTCGGCGACGAAATGGCCGACATCCTATTTGTCCTTTGCTGCTTGGCCAATCAAACAGGCATAGACCTCGATGCCGCATTAGTCAAAAATCTCGAGAAAAAAACGAAAAGAGACGCCACGCGTCATCACGAAAACCCCAAACTGAAATCCTAATGGAAACCATTCAAAAAGCGTTGCAGCCCTCACAGTATTTACTTGTTTCGGCGCTTGCTGAGCAATACGAAATGAAGCTTTGGCCCTTCGTAGACGAAGTCATTCCACAACCCGAGGAGGGTTCTCCAAGAGCCATCATCCTTTGCACCAGCGATAAACAGGCAAGAGCCATCCATGCGGAGTTTGTTCAATTCGCTAAACCAAAAGACCTCACCGTAGATTTGGTGGTAGAGAAAGGCAATAAGCTGCAACAACGCAACGACCTTTTCGACGGCACTGAAATTATTGTGGGCACCACCCGCCGAATGGCTGAGCTCTATTTTCAGAACGGTTTCAATATCAAAAAACTGAAATTATTCATCGTGTTGGGCTTAGAAGATCAAATGCGTGCAGGGTATAAAGGTTATATTGTTCGGCTAACCGAGAGTTTACCCAAATGCAAGTCTTTGTTTTTTACAACTAACCCGGATGAAGAACGTTGTGCGAGTTACTTAGAAGAATTTTATCCGAACATTCGCATCCTTGAATTATCTGCAGAAGCATGAGGTCGAGTATATCTATAAAACAACTTAGGCCGAGCGTCAGAAAAGAAGCCACTGTATCCACTGAATTGGAATCGTTTCAAAACGACGTTTTGCGTCCAATACTGAAACTGCAGCATGAACTTTTCCAATTTGAGTGGTTCCAAAACCCTTTATTTAAGGCTATACAATCAATTAAAAACCCGGTATTACAACGAACCCAACTCAGCAATTTTTTGTCGAAAAATCCAAATCTAACCAATCGTTATATTGGTATGATCTGCGGCTTGTTTACCAATGAAGAATTTACGTTTTATTTGAGCCAAAAATCAGTAGTGGATAAACGCATTAAAGAACTGCTGATTACCCGTTTTCTCTCGTATCAAGCGTAGTTTAAACCATATCGAAGGCCGCAATAAAAACAGGTTCTTTTGGTGCGTAGGACCCTCTTACCACAACATCTACCATTGCCACACCAATGATATGGTGCAACAGTCCCCAATTGAAATGTTGCTGTGCTTTTTGGTAAACTGGATCTCTTGTATCATTCCACCAAAGCATTGAGTGGAGTTTCTCTTTGGCCAACACCGCTGCAAATAGGCGTTCTACATCTTTGATATCCCCGGACGGATTACACACGATATCAGGTACTAAAAAAGTATGTTCTTTGGCTTGAATCAGTTTATTTAGAAATGGAATATAAGGCAAAAGCTTGACCTGAAGCCCACCAAGTTTCCCTGGAAGTCTTTGTATTTGCCAGCGCACTTTGTGAAACTGCGCAAAAGCCAGGCGTTTTCCGTTTTGATCGAAAATGGAATGCACTGTTCCTTTTTCAAAGAAGTGGGTAAAGTACGCGCTGTAGTGGCTGTAGTTGCTTTCTATAATTTGAAAGAGCTGATCTGAAATTTTTTCTTCCCTTACGTTTGCGTCAGCTTTCGGAAAAACCCGACTAAAAGTTTGGGTTGCTAAATACGCTTTGGTTTGAAAACCAAACGTTTCGCTCATCCATTTGCTGCGCACATTTTTAGCGTCAATGTAAGCATAACAATAATCTTGGCTTCCAGGGTATTGAGCCGTGGTGTCCAAAAATACATTTTCGATTTCTTTCTTGATTTGTGACTTCGGATTCACGCGTGCCTTCCCTTTAGATTGAAAGCGTTTGTCAAAAGCAAAATAGCGCAAGTATAATCCAAAAGGGCGCTTGCAAAAGGTAATATTGGCGATCAATTGTTCGCGTCGGCGCAAGGAAAAACTCAGTGGGTGGTCTGTATGCGCTACGCTTTGCGCCACATCTAAATGTTTGTATTTAGCGCCGTTGGTACCGAGAACGGTCTGCTCAAAAAGGTGGATCAGGTCAGGACTAATTTGCTCGGATTGTTCGAATTTCATAAGCGAAAGTAGCAATTATAGGATATTACTGAGCCAAGTCAGCAATTCGGTTTGTTGGTCGCCAGTCAGTACTTTATTTACGGCTATATTTTGTGCTTTCAAGGCCTCCTCGGTGGAGCTGCCCCAGGCAATAACTCGGGCGTTAGAAGGAATCGTGTTTTGCTCTAGAAAAGCAAGGACATTGCTTGGAGATGAAAAAACATAGATTTCTTTTGCTTTGATGTGCAGTTTTTTGAATTGGGTGGAGTAAACGGGTAAAATAATTTTTTCGCTTTCAGGAATCAAAGCAGCGTAGGTCCCGATAGACAACTGACTACACGGAAAACAAACGCTGCGGCCGTTTCTCCAGGTGTTGAAGCGCTGCGCCTCTTCTTTGGGCTGGCCTGATTGCTGGGCAATAAATGCCACTTTTTTTTGGTAGCGTTCAGCCACTTTTTTTGCGGTTTCTAGACCTGCGCAGGCAATTTGAGCGCTGGTTTGGCAATTAGCAAAAAAGAAATCGGCTGCACGGATACTCGCTAAAAAGAGGATTTCGTGGGCAGGAGGACACACAAAAGGAATGGCATTGAATTCGATGAGGGATTGCGCCTCTAGCGCGCCACTTTGGTGGAGTGCTAAAAGGCCTTCATGGAGGTCTTGAGTGTCTTTTGAAATGAAAATGCGACGCATGGTTAGTGGGCCAATGATGCAGTAATCTCTTGGATTGTTGCCCCAATTTTGAACGCATAAAACTTTGCGGGCTCCAGAGAACTAGAAGCGTGCGCCGCGTAGATATGGTCTTTGCCGTAATAGACACCTAAGGGCAATTGGCAGCCACCTTGCAGGGCTTTCAAGACGCCGCGTTCAATGGCAATTTGAGCCGCAACCTCCGGATGATTCAGCTGCGCAACAATTTCTTGGGTTTGTGCATCATTTTGACGAATTTGTAAACCCAACACACCTTGAGCTGGAGCGGGCACAAATTCTGTAGGCTCGAGCACAAGCGTTTGGAGGTCATGTAGCGGAAGTTTCAGGCGACTCACGCCTGCGTTGGCAAGTATTATGGCGTCATAGGCGCCACTGCGCAGTTTGTTTATGCGGGTAGGCACATTGCCGCGCAATTCTTCAATTTGAAGATCGGGGCGCAGTGCTTTGATGATGGATTTTCTACGGGCAGATGAGGTACCGATAACAGCACCTTGTTTGAGCCCCCATTTTTGTGTGGTATCTTGTGCAGAAGAGCGCATGAGCAAGAGCTCTGATGGGTCTTCGCGGTAAGAGACTGCGCCAATACAAAGCCCTTCGGGCTGGGTGGTTTCGAGGTCTTTGTGCGAATGCACGGCGAGGTCGATGTCGTTGTTGAGCAAGGCTGATTCTATTTCTTTGGTAAAAAAGCCCTTGCCTTCTAGTTTGTCAAAGCTGAGGTCTTGGATGCGATCGCCTTGTGTAACGATAATTTGAAGTGCCACCTCACAGCCAAGTTGTTCGAGTTGATTTTTGACAAAGTGGGCTTGCCATAAAGCGAGGTCGCTGCCGCGTGTGCCAATGCGGATGAGCGGTTTAGTCTGCATGGTTGAGGATGATTTCTTTGGCCAATATCATGGGGCCACTGATGTATTTTTTTTCGAGGTAACTCACCACTTTATCGAGCACTTCTTTTGCTTGTGGGTCGAGGGTTTCGAGGTCTTCTTTGAAAATTTCGGCATAGGCCGTTGCGCGCAATTCTTTCACTTGTGCAGGCACTTCGCGCATGGCGATTTCTACCTTGCGCTCGCGCAGGAGGTGCTGAAATTCATAGCGTGCATTGGCGATAATTTCTTCCACTTGCTGAAGTTCTTTGTAGCGCTCTTTGACATTTTCGTTGGAAATGCGCTGCAAGTATTCTATGGAAAGGTATTTAACTGCGTGGGTATTTAAAATGGCTTGATCGAGGTCTTGTGGAATGGCGAGGTCGATGACGATTTTTTCTTGTTGTTCGCCATTGAGTAGGCTAGCATACAGCGCGGGGTTTATGATAACGCCCTCTGCGGCCGTACAAGTTATGAGTACGTCAAAGCCAAGTTGATAGCTGCTCAATGCATCTAGAGCACACGCATTTCCATGAATTTCATCGGCAAGCTTTTGCGCGTTTTCTAGAGAGCGATTGAAAACTTGAAAGTTTTTGAAGCCATGTTTTTTGAGAAAACGCGACATGGTGGTGTTGGTGACACCCGCGCCGATAATGAGGATGCGCGCGTCCAGCGGAATATTGAGCTGCTTGAGGTATTGGTAGGCCAAAGAAACAACTGAAACAGGTTTGGTGGAGATGCTGGTTTCGGTGTAAACTTGCTTGGCGGTTTCAATGACTTTTTTAATGAGCAAACGAAGGAGGTCTCCGGTGAGTTGGAGGCTGTTGCAGTATTCATAAGCCAAGCGAACTTGCGTAATGATTTCGCGCTCCCCGATGATCATGGAGTCTATGGAAGAGGCCACAAACAAGGCGTGCTGAACTGCTGCGCTTGCGGAGTAAACCTCTGCTTTGCGAACGAAATCTTCTAATTGAATAGGGACTAACTTCGGATACAGCGTTTGCAATAAACGGGTCAGAAATGGGGTGTCGAGGTCTGCGTTGTTGACAAAAGTGATTTCGACGCGATTGCAGGTGGTCAAGAACATTAGTTCTTTGAGGCCTAGCTCCTCTTTGAGTTGCGCTAATTGCGAGACTTGCGCTTCTTTTTCGATATGCAACAAACCGATTTTACTGACTTCTAGTTGTCGGTGGGTAAAGGCGATAATATGGAGTTGTTGCAACAAAGCGCTTTTTCTATAGTGCAAAGCTAAGTGTTAACTGCCGTAGTAATGTCATCTAATTGTCATAGGAGCTAATTTAGAATAGGTTCAAATAGCTTAACTTTGGATAATGCAACAAACCTATCGAGCCATTCTATTTGATTTAGGTGGCGTGCTCATCGATATCGATTACCACGCCACAGAAAAAGCATTTCAAAAATTAGGTGTTTCTGATTTCAATGAGCGCTATACCCAACTTGCTCAAAACGCGTTGTTTGACCGCTTTGAATGCGGTGAAATCTCCCCTCAGCATTTTGTCAATCTCTTGCTACCCAATACGCAAGCTGGCACCTCTCCCAATCAAGTTGTAGCGGCGTGGAATGCCATGATAGGTATTTTTCCACCAAGAAAAATAGACCTTTTACTCAAATTGAAAAAGCAAGATTTACCCATTTTTTTATTGAGCAACACCAATGCGTTGCACATGGTTGAGGTTGCAAAATCATTACAGCAGGTTTCAGATTCGCCCTTAAACACTTTTTTTGAGGAGGTCTTTTTATCGCACGAAATTGGCAAAAGAAAACCGCAGCCAGAAACGTTTATTTGGGTCTGTGCGCAAATGGGTTTTGCACCAACAGACGTGTTGTTTATCGATGACAGCCCGCAGCACATCGAAGGCGCCACAGCTGCCGGTTTACAAACCTATTTTTACCAGAACGAGGAATCGTTTTACGCGCTCTTTTCTTGACACAACTCCACGAGCAATCCGTTTGTAGCTTTCGGATGTAAAAATGCGATGCGTTTGTTGTCAGCGCCATCTTTTGGGCTTTGATGGATCAATTGAAAACCTGCTTTTTGAAGTCTGTCAAGCTCTGCTTCGATGTCCTCTACCTCGAAAGCTACATGGTGAAAACCGGGGCCATGTTTTTCTAAAAATTTGGCAATGGGCGAGTCAGATTTACTGGCTTCTAACAACTCAATTTTGGATTCACCCACCTGAAAAAATGCGGTCCGGACGCCTTCTGAAGCCACCGCTTCTTGTTTGTAACAAGTGGTATTGAGCAAGGCTTCGTAAAGTGGAATCGCCGTTTCTAGACTTTCTACAGCTATACCGAGATGTTCAATGCGCTTCATTTAGTTTTCAATTTTGATGAATTTTTCTGACTTGTTATCGTAATTGATAAAGTAAACACCACTTACAATATTATGACAGTCTACAGAAGATCCAAATCCGGTTTTGAGCAGATTTCCATAGGCGTCATAAATCTCATATTTCGTTTTGACCACTTGATTTTTAGCTTTAAAAGTCAGTGTTGAATGCACTTTTGTGGGGCTAAAACTAACAGCTGGAATAGCCGACGTAAAGCCCGCACTTTTAGATGCCCTTGGCTTGCCGGAGCTGTCGGTTTGGCTCACTCTCACGGTGTTTTTGCCCGAGTGAGGCGTCAGTTGAAATTGATAGGTATTTGTTGCTTTTGTCCCTTTCCCTTTTACTTGTCCAACCTCTACCCAGCGGCCCCACTTGAATTGTTCGATACTGAAATCGAGCACAGCTTGTTCGTTGGTGGTGGTCCAAGTCAAATTGCCGTCTTTTTGTGCCGAAATTTGCGCACATTCAAAAGTACTTTTGGGCAGTAAAATGCTTGGATTTAAAAAGCGCGGCTCACAACCAACGGCATGTTCGAGCACCACAAATACTTCGTCGTCTTTTTTGAGGTGAAAGAGCTGAAAGTCAATTTCAAAATGAGAAGTTTGAATGACTGCCGGTAGGATTTCTCCATTGACCAACACTTTGCTGATGCAAAACCCAAAGCCATCTGCCATTGGCGGATTGTTGACGATCAGGTTTTTATCTTGGTAGGTTCCTTCAAGTGAAAGCAACTGCACCTGTGCCAAAAGCATGGAAAAATTAAAAATAAAGAGCAAAAAAAGTATCCGGAAGCGCATAAAGAAGCTTTTTACACAAATATAGCATGAATCAAGTGCTTTCACTTAATTTTGTGTCATGTCGAATACAAACTACGATTTCATCAAAGCACTGCACCTTATTTTTATGGTAAGTTGGTTTGCAGGGCTTTTCTATATGGTGCGCTTGTTCATTTATTTTCGAGAAGCAGCCGACAAATCCTCTCCTGAAAAAGAAATTTTACAGAAGCAGTTTGTCATCATGATGCAGCGCCTTTGGTGGATCATCACCACGCCGGCAATGGTACTGACGGTTGTATTTGGCATCTGGATGATCCTTTTGAACCCAAATTACCTACTGAAAGCCCCTTGGATGCACCTGAAACTCGGCTTTGTTCTGCTCTTGCTTATTTATCACTTTTATTCTCAAAAATTATTGAGAAATGGCGAGGCTGGGCAGATCAAGTGGTCTTCAAATCAGCTCCGGATTTGGAACGAAGTAGCCACGCTTTTGTTGGTGATTATTGTGTTTTTGGTGGTCTTGAAAAATCACCTCAACTGGATCAGTGGA
>JBIKZM010000124.1:0-4863 GCA_044354735.1 Crocinitomicaceae bacterium | reverse complement strand
GCAAATTACTCGCCCTCATTGAGCGCGAAATCAAGTTTGCCAAAGCCAAAAAACCGGCATACATCCGTCTCAAATTCAATAACCTTACGGATATCCGCATGATTGACAAGCTGTACGCTGCCAGCAAAGCCGGGGTTAAAATTGAACTCATTATTCGAGGTATCTGCTGCCTAATGCCTGGCGTTAAAGGTCTTAGTGAGAACATTACTGCGATCAGTATTGTGGACCGCTATTTAGAACACACGCGCTTCTTCATCTTTGGCAACAATGGCAAACCAGAATACTTTATTTCCAGTGCAGACTGGATGGAGCGCAACTTAGATCAGCGCGTAGAAGTTGGCACCATCATTAAAGACCCAAAAATACAAAAAGAAATTCAGCTGATTTTTGAATACCAATGGAAAGGAAGCATCAAGGCCAGAAGCATTTCTGCCGACTACAAAAACGCCTACGCCAAGCGCAACTTGCCGCCGTTTCATGCCCAGCAGGAGTTATATGGATATTACAAAACGCTTTCAGAAGAAGTAGCGGAGTAAACCTAGTTTTTGCTTCAAGGTTTCAAATTCTACGGTTGGCTCATAGGCCGCCCTGCCCTCTCTTTGAAATGCAGACAGGATATCTACCAAGAGTTGTTCAGTTTGGTCTTTGAACAAGACGGGTGCTTGCTCTGTTTTCTCCAACCAATAATTGATTTGTCGGTGGTAAAGCAAATCGAGTTCGGGAATGGTAGTGGCGCCCACATCTGCCGCACCCAGCGCGTTGCAGGTTTGTTCGTAGTGTCCTTTCATCGGGATCACCATTGTGTTTTTTCCTAAGAAGAGTGCTTCAGAGGGCAATTCAAAGCCAGCACCGCACAGTACGCCCGTTGCACTGATCAAGCTTTGCTGAAAGCGCTGTTGGCTTATGGGTTCAATAAATACGTTGTCTACGCGATATGCATACTGTGCGTACTTGGAAAAAACCTCCCAGCGCACATCAAATTGACGCAGAAAATGCATCAAGACATCATCGTGGTAACCCGGCAAATAGACGGTGTAGTGCCCTTGATCAGTGGGCTGTGCATTCCTGATTTCATGCCGAATGACGGGCGTAAAAACACGCTCGTCGTAGGACTTGAAATGAAAACCGTATTTCTGACGCGAAGGCGTATAATGCTGCAATACATAACGTCCAAAAGCAGCTCTCCCCTCGGGTTTAGGTGCCAATGGATGTACCACCGCGGCCTGATGGCTCAGTTCAATACAAGGCACCCCATTGAGTAGTGCCGACCAAGCCGAAACTGGTTCAAAATCACTGAGCACGAGGTCGTATTTCTTGATTGGAAAAGACCTGATTTCTGCAATGAGGTCTATCGGATGGGTGTTCTTCAAGGATTTTAAAATGCTGATATCTCCATTTTTCCCGCTTGAAAAAGTAAGGCCCGTGCGTTGGTAGTTGAGTTCGAAATCGGCCTGAATCTGTGCTTGGTTGCCACTAATGAGGGTGTCGACATCTACATATTTTTTCAAAAGCGGTACAATTTCATGGGCCCTGCTGAGGTGTCCATTCCCTGTTCCTTGGATGGCATACAATACCTTCATCTTAGGTCACTTGAAGTCCAGAAATCACTTCTTTCAACAACTGCTCATAATTGAGCGCGTCTTTGTATTGGGCTTTCATATCGGTTTGGTCAAACACGATACTGCGGTCATGGCGATACAACGACCACTTTTCATCGTGGTATTCTAGTGCAGTTGAATTTTCTACCCAGTCTCCAGAATTTAAATACAGGACCTCTCCCCCATCTTTACCTGTCATTTTTTTGATTTGCGGCTGGTGTATATGTCCGCAAACCACAAATTGGTAATCAGAACACATGGCAATCTCAGCGGCGGTTGATTCAAAATTGTTGACGTATTTCACAACACCTTTGACACCGTCTTTGACCTTTTGAGAGAGTGAAATCCGACCTCTGCCCAAGCGTTCAGAAACCCAGTTCATGAACGTATTCAATACAATCAGTAAATCGTAACCTTTTCCACCTAATTTGGCCACCCATTTGGAATGCTTCATCGTGGTGTCAAATACATCGCCATGAAAAATCCAGGCCTTACCTGTGGGTAGATCCAGCAATAACTTATTTTGAATTTCTAAACCACCCATTTTAAAGCCCTTGAATTTACGGAGCATTTCATCGTGGTTACCGGTGATATAATATACTTTTGTGCCGTTTGTCAGCATTGAAGCAATAGACTTGAGTACCTCCATGTGCGCCGCCGGAAAATAGCGCTTGCTGAACTGCCAAATATCAATGATATCGCCATTGAGCACCAATGTCTCAGGATCAATACTTTTCAAATAAGACACCAATTCGGCTGCTCTCGAACCATAGGTTCCTAAATGCACATCCGAAATCACAACTAAATCTACTTTACGCTTCATGGCTTTATTTTTAAGTAAAGTTCAGGTTGTGATGTTGCTTTGGTTTTAAGTAAAAGTTAATCTTCTCTAGATCTTTCAAAATCAAATTGTTGATAACAAAAAAAGGGACCCAATGAGTCCCTTTTCTATTTAGTAAAAATTGAATTATTGTTTGATAATTCTTTGTGTTTGCATGTGGTCTTCTCCAGTTAATTGAAGCAAATACATGCCACTTGGGTAGTTGGTCATATCCAACAAGATTGGACTTGCAAAAACACTTGTTTGGCTCAACAATTTTCCTTCCAAGTTGCGCAGCGTTACTTCAATTAATTCCCCATCGAACTCAATATTTAAGATACTATTTGTTGGATTCGGGTAAACTTCAAAAGTGAAAGCCTCATCTTGTACACCTGCACATGGATCTGAGCTGATCACCACACTATCCACAGCCTGGCAACCGTTGGCGTTTGTTCCAGTAAGCACGTATGTTCCAGCCTGGTTAATTGAAAGGATTGGCGAGTTACTTCCCGTATTCCAAGAGATAGACTGCGCACTTCCACTCGCCGCAAGCGCAATTGGGAACTGATCGGCACAAACGACCTGGTCTTGACCCGCACTCACCACAGGAGAATTAAGTAAACTCACTTGAAAAGTACCTGTATTTTGACAACCATTTGCATCTTCAACTTGTAGGTCAAATGTACCAGCTGAGCTTCCTGTTAAGGCCTCAGTTGTTTGTCCGTTAGACCAAATATAAGTCAATGAAGAACCAGCGGCATTGGATAGAATTGAATACGGTAAATTTGCCGAACAAACACCAATTATGGTATCTTGAACCAAAACTGGAATCGGCAAAACGCTCACTTGCGTTGCTGCAGAATTGATACAACCAGTCGTAAGATCTGTCACACTCACGGTGTAAGCACCTGGATTTGAAACCGAAACCACATTGGTTTGCGCTCCTGTATTCCAAGCAAAGCTAACATTGGATGCGATAGAATTGACCTCGATAGGAAGGTTGTTGGCACAAGCGGAAAACTGTGCAGCTAAGGTGACCAAAGGCAATGCATTGACCACAACTTGAAGGGTATCATTGGCGCTACATCCCGTAGCAGATGTGCCCGTAACAGCAAATAATTGCGTTCCAACTAATGGCGTTACATAACTTCCATTTGGTGCGCTGTTGTTCCATGCATAACTGGTTGCACCACTTGCGTTCAATTGAATGGAGTCTCCAGCGCATATGGTTAGATCTAAACCTGCTTGTGTTGCAGGCAAGGCATTCACGGTGAGCGCAACCACATCTTGCGCTTGGCAACCTGTTGTCGGATTGATACCCGTAACCGTGTACGTATTGCTTCCTGAAAAGCCCTGCGTTGTAATGCTGAGTTGCGTTCCGGTCTGGCCATTATTCCAGATATAGTTTGTTGCAGTACCAGTGGCCTGAAGATTTACCACAGCTCCCGAACAAACGCTTTGGTCATTACCCGCATTGACAAGCGGCAAAGGATTTACGACGAGGTTGAAAACCGCTGAAGTATCCACACAACCAAGTGTTGTATTCTGAACTGCTACTTTATAAGACCCGGCAATTGTTGCATTTAAGGTACTGGCCGTAGCTCCTGTAACGACTTGATTATTGACAAGCCATTGGTAGGTAATATTTGATACCGTATTGATATTCAAATTGACAGACTGACCTGAACAAATGGTGTTATTTGCAGCCGTAATAACAGCTCCAGATGCCACCGCGCAAGAATTCATTTGATAGATAGACAATGTAGAGCTGACTTCATTGGCCAATAAAACCAAGTGCTGACCATTCGGTGAATCTTGTGCGTCAATGACAATAATGCCTTCAGCGCCTAAATCTGGACCGTTTGGATTGCTGGCAGATCGGTTGTTGGCATAACCCACATAAATTGGTGCTGCAGGGTTATCCACATTGAAAATCATGACACCACCTACGCGCTCTAATGCAGCGAATACATAAGTGTGTCCGTTGAATTGATGTACGGCTATGCCTTCCACTTCAGGGCCTTTGTCGTCTGAACGGTTTTTAAGCGCTGGCGTTCCAACAGTATTGGAAGCATTGAATAAAGTACTAAAAGTTGGATGGTTGGCAATGATTTGCTCAATCATATCCTTTGAATCAAAAACCTGTGCACCAGTTGTAGGGTTCCAAATACTAAAAGACCTACCAGACATCACACGCAACTCGTCGTAGTCGCCATCACCATCGGTATCTCCTGAATATTTCAATGCCGATAAACGACCTAAAAACTTATTGTTTCTAAGGATAGACGCATCAGGGAAAGCGGTAGCATCAAGTAAATTAAAGGTTGCAGAAGAAATGCGATTGGCATCGATTACCGAACCAAACTCACGAGAATCACCTTCATTGGCAGTAAATAAATATCCTTGACTTCCAATTGTTTTGTAGGTCATGGCATCTGGCATGTA